>JASHSO010000544.1 GCA_030038715.1 Streptosporangiaceae bacterium | reverse complement strand
TCTGCGGTCGGCTAGTTCATGGCCGCGCGGCGGCGGCGCAGGGCAATCCCGGCCGCCATGCCGCCCGCGACCGCGCCTGCGCCCGCCGCTACCGGCAGAGCGATCATGGTTGCGCGCCGCCCGGATCGGAAGTCATGCACTGGCCAGCCGCGCCTTCTGGCCTCGGCGAGCAGCGCGCCATCTGGATTGACGACGTTCGGATGACCGACGAGCAACAGCATCGGCAGGTCGTTGGCCGAGTCGCTGTAGGCACTGGACCGGGACAGATCCAGGCCCTCGCGTTCGGCCAGCGCCAGGATGGCGGCCGCCTTTGCCTCACCGTGCAGCAGGCCGCCCACCAGTCGTCCGGTATAGACCCCGTCGCTCGCCTCCGCGACGGTGCCCAGGGCGCCGGTGAGGCCGAGCCTGCGGGCCAGGATGTTGGCCAACTCCACCGGCGTGGCGGTGACCAGCCACACGCGCTGGCCCGCCTCCAGGTGCCGCTGTGTCAGTTCCCTGGCGCCTTCCCAGATCCTGTCGGCCATGGTGTCGTCGTAGATTTCCTCGCCGAGCCGGACAATGTCATCGACCCGATGCCCGGCCACGAAGGCCAGCGCCGCCTGCCTGGCCGCGTCGATCTGGTCGGCATTCTCGGCGCCTCGCAGCCGGAATGCGAGCTGGCCAAAGGTCAGCCTGGCCAGGTCGCGAGGGCCGAACATCTTGCGAGCGGCCAGGCCGCGCGCGAAGTGATAAATGGATGCCCCGCGCATCAGCGTGTTGTCCACATCGAAGAACGCAGCGGCCGTGATATCCGGCTCCGGCGGCGGCTGCAGAACAACCCTGGCCGCCGCGGCAGCTGCCTCACCAGCCACGACGTCCTCACGCTTGCTTGTCTTGCCCAGTCGCAGAATGGCAGCGGACCTGCCAATGGCGGCCGACATTCCGCCGCCGGACTCGCCCTTCATAACACCGAGCCTAACAGCGCCCGGGTCCCGTCTCGCCGACCGCGCAGGCGCGTCGGAACGGCGGTCTTCGTCGCTGCGACTAGTGCCCTGGCCAGCACTTTGGTCACATCATCGGGCTAAGTCAGGCACCATAGTCAGGGATGTCTGGTTCACTGCTCGTCTCCGCAGTCGGCGCCGTGCTCGCGGCGATCGGCAGCGGCGTCGTGCTCACGCGCTGCTTCCGCGGCGCGCGCGGCGACCTGATCGCCTGGTCCGCAGCGATTCTCGGCTTGTTCATCAGCCTCGGCGCGCAGGCGGCAGGCCACCTGAAGGGCTTCGACCCCGCGCTGTTCCGGGCCATGGAAATCGGCGGGCAGGTGATAGCCCCGCTGGCCGTGCTCTTGGCGCTGTCGGAGGTCGCAGCCAAGAGCATGGCCGCCAGGTTCTGCGCGCGCCTGTACATCCCGGCGCTGGCCATCGTCGCCACCGTCGTGCTGGGACTCGACCAGCTAGCCAGTGCCAAGTTCACCAAGGCATGGCCAGACCCTTCGGCCTACTACGAGCCAGTGGCCAAGTACGTAATGTACGCGGTTGGCGCAACAACTGCGCTGGTCGCGGTCATCGCCTTCATCGTGGTGCTCGCCAGGTACGGCAGGCCAGGGTGGAAGGACGCGCTTCCGGCCCAGCTGGTGGGCGGTGCTGCGGGCGTGTTCCTGTCCTACCCGGCGCTGGCACAGCTTGCCGGTTACGAGGGACTGGCGAAGCTCCCGGTGAGTTCGGAGTTCCCGGTGCTGACTACGGCCGCGGCCGGCCTGGTGTGGCTGGCCGCAACGCAGACCGCGCAGCTGCGGCTGGCGGTCTTGCACGGCAGCGGCCGGGATCCCCGTGACCGCGCCGAGCAGAGCCTGGATCGGGCGCGGCGCTTCGATGACGCTGACCAGACCGGTGACTTCGAGCCTGCGACCGGCGACTTCGACGGTTTCGACGGCCGGGACGGCCGCGGCAGGCCCCGCGGCTACGCAGACCGCGACGACTATGCACGGCGCCAGCCCTACCGCGACGATCCCGACGATGGCTGGCGCGAGGATCGGGGCGGCGACGGCCGCTATGGCAGGCCGGATTCGGCCTTCGTCGCAACCGGCGACATTGACAGGAATTATGGCGGCGGGTGGCGGCCGTCCAACGGCTCGGGTGACCGCCGCGAGCACCTCGATGATGTCGAGGAAATGCGGCCCGGTTATGCGGGACGGCATTCGGCGCGCGGCGCAGGTATCAGCGGGCCGGAGAAGTACGCTGATGGCGCTGGTCTGCCGTCCGACGACGGGCGGTCCAGGCTGTTCGGCCAGATAGCCATCTACACCCTGCTCGAGGACCGGGTCGCCGAGTTCGACCAGCTCATCGAGCGCCTGGTCGCTGAGGTCCGCTCCCGCGAGCCCGACACTCTGGTCTACATCGTGCATGCCGTGCCGTCGGCGCCCATGCAGCGAATCCTGTACGAGGTGTACCGGGAGCGGGCTGCCTACGCCTGGCACGGGCGGCAGCCGTACGTCATGCAGTTCGAGGCTGACCGGCGTCCCTACGTGTTGGCTACGAACGTCATCGAGCTTGGCCTGCAGCAGGCTAAGGTCTCGCCGTTCCCGTCGGTGACGGAGTTCCTCGGCGAGCCTGGGTACGACACCTCCGGTTTCGAGCGGCCGGATTACCTGCGCGACTACGTCCGGGAGCCGGCCAACGGGCGGCGCGGGGGGCCGCGCGAGCGGCGATGAGCCGCGAGGGGGCGTCGAGTAGCACCCACCACGTCACCCTGCTATCCAGGCCAGGCTGTCACCTGTGTGACGAGGCCAGGTCCGTGATCGCCAGGGTCACCGGCGAGCTCGGCGTCGCCTTCGACGAGCGGGACATCAACTCCTCGGCCGAGGACCTCGCCCGGTACTCGGACATGGTTCCGGTCACCTTCGTCGACGGGGTCCAGCATGACTTCTGGCGGGTGAACGAGGACCGGCTGCGGGCCGCGCTGACTTCCTAGACCAGCCCCTCCAGTCGGTGGCCGACTTTGTGCAAACGTTCACAAGAGCGTACGGTGGAGCCGAAGTTGCATGCGGAGCCGCCGCCCCGCGTGCCGGGCCTAACCGAGTCCCCCCGGGAGTATCGGCGCATGTCACGCCGCGCGTCGGCCAGTCGCTCCGCGAGCGCCAGCAATGGTGGTCACGGAATACCGGATGCGACGGTCGCGCGCCTGCCGGTGTACCTGAGAGTCCTCTACGCGCTTGCCGATCACGGCGTCGCCACCGTGTCGAGCGAGGAGATGGCCGCCGCGGCCGGGGTGAACTCGGCCAAGCTACGCAAGGACCTGTCCCACCTCGGCTCCTACGGGACCCGCGGCGTCGGCTACGACGTCGAGTACCTGATCTATCAGGTCTCCAGGGAGCTTGGCCTGACCCAGGACTGGCCGGTGCTGATCATCGGCGCCGGGAACCTCGGCCGCGCGCTGGCCAACTACGGCGGGTTCGCCTCACGCGGATTCCGGATAGCCGCGCTGCTCGACTGTGACCCGGCCGTGATCGGCACGGTGATCGCCAGGCACACAGTGCGCGGCGCGGACGAGATCGAAGACGCCATCAAGATGTTCGACGTTGCGATCGGGGTCATCGCGACCCCGGCGGCGGCCGCGCAGAATGTGTGTGATCGGCTGATTGCCGGCGGCGTCACGAGCATACTGAACTTCGCGCCCGTGGTACTCAACGTGCCTTCGGGCGTCGATGTGCGTAAGGTCGATCTGTCGATTGAACTGCAGATACTCGCCTTCCATGCGCAGCGGCGCACCTTCGAACCCGATGCGAAGGAACGTGGCCGGGACAGCGCACTGGCCGATCATCTGCTAGCTCGGGTTCGAGGGGGAGACCTCGACGTGAACGGGGTCGCGGAGCTCAGCGCGGGCGCGCTGGCGGAGCCGGCCCTGGCTGACACGGTGCTGGACGCGCCGACCGGGCGTGACTACAGGACAGGAGCGCAGGCGGTAGGCACATGAGCGTTCTGGTCATCGGTCTGAGTCATAAGGGCGCGCCGCTGGCCACGCTTGAACGGACCGCGCTGGCCGACGATGCGCTGGCCAAGCTGCAGCACGACATAGCGCGCGCCGACAACGTGGCGGGCGCCGTCGTGCTGAGCACCTGCAACCGGGTGGAGATCTACGCAGAGGTCGGCAAGTTCCACGTTGCAGTGGCGGCGATCTGCGAGCTGCTGTCGCGCCACTCCGGCGTGCCGCAGGCCGAGCTGACCCCGTGCCTGTACGTGCACTACGAGGACCGGGCTGTGCAGCACATGCTGACCGTGGCCTGCGGCCTGGACTCCATGGTGATCGGCGAGAGCCAGGTACTCGGCCAGCTTCGCCAGGCGCTGCGGCAGGCCAGGGACCAGGGCACGCTCAGCCACACGCTGTCCGACGTCGGATCGCTCGCGCTCCGGGCCGGGAAGCGCGCTCGGACCCAGACCAGCATTGGCCGGGCCGGGGCCAGCCTGGTTAGTGTCGGCCTGCAAGCCGCAGCGCGCCAGCTCGGCACCGACCCTGGTGGTCAGTTCGCCCTGGCCGGGCGCAGTGTCCTGGTTGTTGGCGCGGGCTCCATGAGCGGCCTCGCCGTCGCGACAGTTGCCAGGGCGGGCACCGCGAGCCTGGTGATCGCGAGCCGGACTCGCCAGCGTGCCGAGCGGCTGGCCGCCACCGCAGGCGGCACCGTCGGGGACATGGCGGACCTGGTCAAGCTGATGGCCGCAGCGGACCTCGTGGTCACCTGCACGGGCGCGCCGGGGCACGTCATCACCGCGGACATGGTAGCGAACGCGCTGGCGCTGCGACCCGGCCGTGCGGCACCGTTGGTGTTGCTCGACCTGGCGATGCCCAGGGACGTGGAGCCCGGCGCCGGCGACCTCCCCGGTGTCGCGGTGACCGATCTGGACACGCTGGCATCGGACGGGCAGGCCGGCACCCGGCCCGACGAAGACGTGCTCGCCGAGGTGCGCCAGATCCTCGCCGACGAGCTCACGGTGCACCTGTCAGCAGGGCGCGCGGCCAGCGTGGCGCCCACAGTCGTGGCGCTGCGCGACAAGGCGGCCAAGGTCGTTGAGGCCGAGCTGGCCAGGCTCGCCGGGCGGCTCGACGGCCTGGACGAGACGGCCCTGGACGAAGTGGCCAAGTCCATGCGGCGGGTCGCCGACAAGCTGCTGCACGCGCCGACTGTGCGGGTGAAGGAGCTGGCCGGGGCCCCGGGAGCCGACAGCTACGAGGGCGCGCTGCGGGTGCTCTTCGACCTGGACCCGGCGGCTGTCCAGGCAGTGGCTCAGCCCGACGCGCACCTGGTCGGCTGGTCGCAGCCGGCCGGGCCGAGCAAGGACGGCGATCAGCAGTGACCGACCGCCCGCTGCGGCTGGGCACGCGGCGCAGCCCCATGGCGATGGCGCAGTCGCTGCAGGTCAGCCGGGCTATCACGGAGCAGACCGGACGCGAGGTCGAACTCGTCGGCATCGCCGCGCATGGCGACGTGAGCCAGGCTCAGCTGACCCAGATCGGCGGCACCGGCGTCTTTGTCAGCGCACTGCGCGCCAGCCTGCTGATCGGCGAGGTGGATCTTGCCGTGCACTCGCTCAAGGATCTACCCACCGCGCCAGCCGACGGCATCGCCTTGGCCGCGGTGCCGATCCGGGATGACCCCAGGGATGCGCTGATCGGCGTCGGCGGCGCCAAGCTCGCCGATCTGCGGCGAGGCGCCCGGATCGGGACCGGGTCGCCCCGCCGGGCCGCCCAGTTGCTGATGCTGCGGCCGGACACCCGTCCGGTGCCCCTGCGCGGCAACGCGGGCACCAGGCTGGCCAAGGTGGAGTCTGGTGAGCTTGACGCGGTCGTGCTCGGCTACGCCGGGCTGACCAGGATCGGCCGGCTCGACGCGGTCAGCCAGGTGTTCGAGCCAGACGAGATGGTGCCGGCCCCTGGCCAGGGCGCGCTCGCGGTTGAGTGCTGCGTCGGCCGGGAAGACCTTCTTGCGCTGCTGCGTTGCGTGGACGATCCGGCGAGCCGTGCTGCGACGACTGCGGAACGCAGTCTGCTCGGAGCGCTCCAAGCAGGGTGCGCGGCACCGGTCGGCGCCTATGCTGCGGGCACAGCGGTACTTCGGCTGGACGGCGTAGTCGTGGCGGCGGACGGGGGAACGGCGCTGCGCGGCAGCGCGAGCGGGCCGGTAGCGCTGGCCGAGGCACTCGGCCGCCAGGTGGCAGCGGACCTGCTCGGCCGCGGCGCGGGGAGGTATACGACAGTGTCCGGTGGACACTTGAGCAGCGGGGACGATGGTTAGGTGAACCCCATAACCTCGACCGGGAAGGTCAACAGCAAGGAAGCGAAGGCAACTGGCGGCCGGACAGTCGGCCAGTCGGCGTCGGCTCGCGGGTCAGGTTCGAGCGTCCGGGCCGGGCGCGCGCAGGTGTCCGGCTGGGTCGCGCTCGTGGGCGCCGGGCCCGGTGATGCCGGCCTGCTCACGGTGCGGGCTGCTGGCCTCATCGCCACCGCCGACCTGGTAGTCGCGGCACCGTGGCTCGGAGAGCGGGTGAAGCACCTGCTCAAGCCCGGCGCGACGCTGACGGACTCCGACGCGCAGGTGCAGGACCCGAAGATGCTGATCAAGGCCGCCAGGGCCGGCCAGCTCGCGGTCCGGCTGTTCGCTGGCGACCCGTTCATGTTCTGCCAGGCCGCCACCGATGCGGCGGTGTGCGCCAAGGCGCGCATCCCGTTCGAGGTCGTGCCGGGCATTTCCGCGGCCACCGCCGTGCCCGAGTACGCGGGAATCCCGCTGACCAGCGACAGCGCCGGGGACGTGCGGATCATCCACGCGGGCGAGGCGAGCAGAGTCAGCCCGAGCGACGGCACCCTGGTGATCCTTGGCGCCGAGACCGGGCCTGTCGACCTGGGCAAGATGCTGATCGCGCAGGGCTGGCAGGACAGCGTGCCGTTCGCGATCACCTGGAACGGGACGACCACCGATCAGCACACCGTGGTCGGCACGCTCGGCTCCATTGCCGCCGACCTGAAAGCCGCTGGCGTCAGTCTGCCGACCGCCGACGGCCCAGCCGTGGCCGTGGTTGGCGAGGGCGCGTCCGCGCAGCCGACGCTGTCCTGGTTCGAGACCAAGCCGCTGTTCGGCTGGCGGGTGCTCGTCCCGCGGACCAAGGAGCAGTCGGACGAGATCTGTGAGCTGCTGCTAGCTTGCGGGGCGGTGCCCGAGCAGGTGCCGACCATCGCGGTCGAGCCGCCTCGTACCCCGCAGCAGATGGAGCGAGCGGTCAAAGGACTGGTCACGGGCAGGTACCAGTGGATCGGCTTCACCTCGGTCAACGCGGTCCGGGCCATAAGGGAGAAGTTCGAGGAGTACGGCCTGGATGCCCGTGCGTTCGCTGGGGTCAAGGTGGCCGCGGTCGGTGAGCAGACCGCCGGGGCACTGCGCGAGTTCGGGATCATGCCAGACCTGGTGCCCGAGGGCCAGCAGTCCGCCGAGGGCCTGGCCGACGCCTGGCCGGCCTACGACGACGTGCTCGATCCGATCAACCGGGTGCTGCTGCCGCGCGCGGACATCGCCACCGAGGGACTGCTGACCCGGCTTACCGAGCTTGGCTGGGAAGCCGAGGACGTGATCGCCTACCGGACGGTCCGGGCGGCGCCGCCGCCCGCGCCGGTCCGCGAGGCCATCAAGGGCGGTGGCTTCGACGCCGTCCTGTTCACCTCTTCGTCTACGGTCAGGAACCTGATCGGCATTGCCGGGAAGCCGCACGCGGTCACGGTGATCGCGGTGATCGGCCCGCAGACTGCCAAGACGGCCGCCGAGTTCGGCCTGCGTGTCGACGTCGTGGCGGATAAGCCGTCGGTGCGGGCACTGGTGGAGGGGCTGGCCGCGCACGGGGCCGCGCTGCGGGACGATGCGATGGAAGCCGGGGAGCCGGTGCGCAAGCCGAGCGAGCGGCGCCGCGGGGCGCGCCGCCGCATCAGGTGAGGTGGCCGCGCCGCGTTGGGAGCTGCAGTGACCGCGAACTACCCCGTTACCCGCCCAAGAAGGCTCCGTAAGACCCAGGCGCTGCGGCGGCTCGTGGCTCAGGTGGACGTGCGCCCGTCCAGCCTGGTGCTACCGCTGTTCGTGAAGGAGGGCATCGGGGAGGCGCAGCCCGTTCCCTCCATGCCTGGCGTCATGCAGCACACCAGGGACAGCCTGCGCAAGGCCGCGGCGGAGGCGGTGGATGCCGGGATCGGCGGCCTCATCCTGTTCGGCGTTCCGGCAGTCAAGGACGGGCGCGGCTCAGCCGCTGACGACCCCAGGGGGATCGTGCAGCTCGCCCTCGCCGACCTTGCTGCCGAGGTCGGCCACGACACCGTGCTGATGGCCGACCTGTGCCTGGACGAGTACACCGACCACGGGCACTGCGGAGTGCTGACGCCATCCGGGGAGGTCGACAACGACGCCACGCTGGAGCGGTACGCGGCGATCGCGGTGGCCCAGGCGGCCGCCGGCGCGCACGTGGTAGCGCCGAGCGGGATGATGGACGGCCAGGTCGCGGCGATCCGGGCCAGCCTGGACTCGGCAGGGTTCGGTGACGTCGCGATCTGCGCGTACTCAGCAAAGTACGCGTCGGCGTTCTACGGCCCGTTCCGTGACGCTGCCGAATGCGCGCCGCAGTTCGGCGACCGCTCTTCCTACCAGCAGGACCCGGCGGCCGCCAAGGATGCACTGCGCGAGGTGCTGCTGGACATCGATGAGGGCGCGGACATCGTGATGATCAAGCCGGCCCTCGGCTACCTGGACGTGATCGCCTCGGTCGCCGCCGCTGTCCAGCTACCAGTGGCGGCCTACCAGGTCAGCGGCGAGTTCGCGATGGTTGAGGCGGCCGCCGCGAACGGCTGGCTGGACCGGGACCGGGTGATCATGGAAACGCTGACCGCGATCCGCCGAGCCGGCGCCGACATCATCCTCACCTACTGGGCCGCGGAGGTCGCCCGGCGGCTGGTGACGGGGTGAGTTGACAAGCCGCGTTCCGCGCTAGGAGGCAGGCGGTGAGGTGCTCTCGCCAGCTGATATCCACCCTGTTAGCCGTCGGTACACTCGCCGGGTGCGCGGCGGCGTCCAACGCCACCACGGCGCCGAGGCCTGATCCCGCAGCCGGCACGGCGATAGCCGCAGCCCGCGCCGGTAGCACCGGCCCGCCCACCTGGACTCGAGCCCCCACGTTGCAGCTCGGCCTGGACATCGACTTCTACACGTGGCCGACCATCAACTTGGCGTCGCTGGCTGCAGCGGATGTGGCCTACGTCCAGAGTCTGCACGGTAACGCCTTGTCGGTGTCTTTCCCGTTCTTCATGCACGGGTGGTACGCCAACGGTGTCTACGGGAACAGTGCCACCCCGTCGCCGGCCGAGCTCGCCGTCATAGCGACTGCCGCGAAACAGGCCGGGCTGTACGTCTCCATCCGCCCGATACTCGACGAGTCCAGCCTGGATCACAAGGGGGGACGCATGCACTGGGCGCCGACGCATCCCGCCGAGTGGTTCGCCAGCTATGAGCAGTTCCTGAAGCCATACGCGCAGCTGGCAGAGCAGGAGCAGATCCCAGAATTCATTACCGGAGCCGAGTTCGACAGGATCAACAACTCGCCGTACTGGGGGAAGCTCGACGCATACCTGCGCAAGTACTACAAGGGGACTCTCGCCTACTCAAATAACTGGGATATACCGATCAAGAGCCGCGTCAACAGCGCGGGAGTCGTGCAGTCTCTCGACGCGTATCCGCCGATGCAGCTCAAGCCAGGCGCAAGCGTCAGCGAGATCACCGCTAGCTGGGACTCCTACCTCAAGTCCAAAGCGCGCGGTGTCGTGCTGACCGAGGTCGGAATCGCATCGCAGGACGGCGCTTACACCCGGCCCTACAAGCTCAGCTGGGCCAAGGAGCCGTTGGACCCAAAGATCCAGTCGCGCTGGTTCACCGCGGCATGCGACGCGATGGCCCACGAGCACGACGACGGCATCTACTTCTGGGCCATTGACATAGACCAGCCGTTCAGCACGCCGCCGACTACGAGCAACCCCACGGCCTTCGTGGACGGCTCGGGAGCCAGCGCGATCGCGGCCTGCTTCACCCGGCTCAGCTCAGCATCCAGCTAGCAGGCCCATTTTCGGCAACAAGCTGAATCCGAGACCGTCCCATATGTAGCGTTAGACCTCAGAGTCCGAGGATGCCGGGATACGCCGGAAGAAGTAAAGATCGGCTCTTGCGGACTTCTGTCGCGTTTAGTGGATTTGGGAAAATTATCGTCGCCATTTAGTGGTTACATGAATATCCCATCCCGAGACCCGAGGCTGGGCGCAGGAGCGCGTAGCCGGCCGATCCGAGCCACGCCGAGTGCGACGCAGATCCACCACCTGGGCCGGCTGGAGCTACCCGAGCTGCGAGAGACCGACCGGGTCCGGCAGCGGGAGCGCCCGGAGTTGCGGTGGGATCCGGTGCGGCCGCGTGAGCCGATGTGGGACCGGGTCCGGGTGCGGCAGGCGGGCTTCGAGCGGGTCTGGACGCACCGGCAACCCCGGCCGGCAACTCACTCGTGGGGTCCCTGCGCAGGCGGTGCGCTAGGAGAGGCTC
>JASHSO010000543.1 GCA_030038715.1 Streptosporangiaceae bacterium | reverse complement strand
TCGCCGAGCAGGCCGGTTCGCCGGGCCGCGGCGGCCAACCGGCTGCCCGGCTAGAGCGAGGTTGCGTGGGTAGGAACCCGGCTCTGACTCCACGGGCCTCCTGCGTACACCAGCGTGTCGACCACTGACATCTGAGGAGCCGACAGCAGCTGAGCCCAGGTGGCACTGGCAGCGTTAAAGAAGCCTCCCTGGACGATGAGGCCGACCGGGGCAGCGATGGCGTCATTGTCGGTGATGATCGCGTAGCTGGGCGCGCCGGCCGCGACATCGGTCGTGTTGACATGCACCGCGCAATTGGCCAGCGATGCGAGCACCGGACCGTCGAACCGGTAGCCCGCGCTGTTCCCCGACTGGATACCGTCGCCTTGAGCGACGCAGTTGGACAGGTAGACGGGGCAGAACTTGTTGTTGGAATTAGCCTCGACATGGAAGCCGTATTCGTTGTTGCGCTGGGTGGAGCAGTTGTTCAGCTGCACCATTCCCAGGTATGCGCCGCACGGGACCTGGACGTGGAACCCGCTACTGGTGGCGCTGAGATCACCGCGACAGTCGGTCAGCCGGACGTTTCCGCCTTGGCCGGCCGTGCCGGAATTGCCAGAGATCTCGAATCCGGCTTTGCCAGTCTGTTGTGTGTGGACACGGGAGATGGTGGCGTCGCCGAACAAGCCGGAAACGCCAACCCCCCCGATGAACTGAAGCAGGCATGACTCGAGAGTCGTACCGTCTGGCGCGGACGATCCTGAGGCCAGCACGTCGATGCCGGTGGAGTTGGCGCTATAGAGGCGCACCACGCTGCAGCCGCGGATGGAGCATGCCGACGCGGCGCCGTAGATGGCAAAGCCTGCCATGGCGGTCGTGCCAGCGTTGCCGCCGTCGACACGCAGGCGGTACGCCTCGCACATGGCGATCGCGCCGTTGGTGTGCCCGTCGAACAAGATTGCGGCCGGCGTGGCGGCCGAGCCCGCCGCCCACGAGGAAGAGGGCTGGATGGTCGCACCGCCGTCGAAGGTGCTGGTGACGCCGCCAGCAGTGCCCGGCGTGAAGGTGCCCGTACCTGAGCCCGCGCCCCCGTCATTGGCGAATGGGCCGCCGCCGTACAGCACCACGCCAGGCCCCTGGACGCCACCGGGCGAGCCGCCGGAAGGGTTCTGGACTACCAAGGGAGCGCTCGTGACATATGTCCCAGTTGGGAAGAAAACTAGGCCGCCGACCGAGGCTGACTCCGCGTTGACCGCTGCGCAGGCCGCGTTGATGGCTGCCTGGATGGCTGCAGTGTCGTCGGTCTTGCCGTCGCCCTTCGCTCCACCTGCGTACTGGGTGTCCTGAACGTTATAGAAGCCATTGGTACTAGCCATGGTGTCCGTTCCCGCGCGCCGCCGTAACCCTTCGCCGGCCGCCAGGTCGCTCGGGCCCGTCAGCTATGCCGCATTGACTACGACGCGCCAGCAGAAAGGATGATCCACTGCAGAATGCTGCATGGCCACCAATCAGCGCAACCCGGCCGGCCTAAGCGGGTTCGGTGGCTTGGCATCTAGCTGACCTGCGCCTCTGGCGGTGCGGTTGCGGCCGAGCGGGGAGTCGCTCGGCGGGCTCAAGCATCGGCCATTGTGACAATGACCTGATCCGTAGTTCCCTGGCTTGGCCTAGGACGCGACACCGACATGCAGCCTTTTGGGCGATCGTGGTACGGCGGGGTCGGCTCCGGCGTACCGTTCCTGCCGGAACCCCAGGCGGCGGCCTGCCAGGCTGTCCGGCCGAGGGAGTCGTTGGCCTCGTTCTGGTGTGGCATGCGGGAGGTACCGGTGCTTGGTGGCTTGGCTCGCGTTCGTGGTGTGCACCTGGCTGCGGTTGTCACAGTCGCGGCGTCGCTGGTGCTGGTGGGGTTCGGGGTGGCTGGGGCGGCACCAGCCGCACCTCAGGCGTTCCGGCCGCCGGCGATTAAGCATGTGTGGGTCATCCAGCTAGAGAATGAGAGCTACAGCCAGACCTTCGGCGATCCCTCGGCGGATCCGTACCTGGCAAAGACGCTGCGTAGCATGGGCGCGCTGCTGGAGAACTATTACTCGATCGGCCACAACAGCCTGGACAACTACATCGCTGAAGTGACCGGCCAGTCGCCGGACTCAGATACGCAGCAGGACTGCCCGGTCTGGGTCCCGTTCACCGCCGGAGCCAAGGAGACCGGGCCTTATCACCAGCTGGTCGGCAACGGCTGCATCTACCCCAAGTCGGTGACTACGCTCGGCAACCAGCTATCGGCCAAGCACCTGACCTGGGCGGCGTTCATGCAGGACATGGGCAACGTGCCCAGCCGCGACCACACCACCGAGACCAAGCAGGGTCCTGCCTGCGGTCACCCTGCGGTGGGCAGCGCCGACCCGACCCAGAAGGCGACGGCAAAGGACCAGTACGCAGCCCGGCACGAGGGCTTCATGTACTTCGAGTCGGTGATCGGCAATCAGGCCTACTGCGACGCGCACATCCTGTCGTTCCAGCCGCTGCTGAAGGATCTGTCGAAGGCGAGCACCACGCCGAACTTCTCCTGGGTCACGCCAAACCTGTGCAATGACGGGCACGACAAGCCGTGCGCGAACGGCCAGCCTGGTGGGCTGACGTCCATCGAAGCATTCCTGAAGCTCTGGGTGCCGCGGATCTTGCACTCTCCGGCGTACAAGGACGGCGGGATGCTGTTCATCACGTTCGACGAGTCCAGCACGACGACGGCCGCGTCGTGCTGCGGGGAAATATCGGGTATCTCAGCCTCGCACCCGAATGTGGCCGAGCCTGGCCTGACCGGACCCGGTGGCGGCAAGGTGGGAGCCATCGTCTTGTCCCCGTTCATTAAGCCGGGCACCGTCAGCACGGTCGACTACAACCACTACTCGCTGCTGCGCAGCATCGAGGACATTTTCGGCCTGTCGCACCTGGGTGACGCGGCCATGCCCCAGGTCAAGTCGTTCGGGCCCGACGTGTACACCAAACGCTGACAGTCCCGCCGGTTGAGCTGCGCCGCATCGAGGTGGCCCAGGGGGCCTGAGCCAGCCTTCGCCGGGAGCAGGCCATCTGCGCGGGTCCAGCCGCGTCCCTGCCAGGCCACTGTGGGCACGCTTGACGGCTGGCTCACAGCGGATCCCGAAGCACGGGGCTTCATGCAGCGGATGGCGTGGGCCAGTCGATGCCCGTCGCTCGGCCGGTCCTATCGTGATTGCACCAGTCACATTGATACGAGGATGAACACGCCTAGAGGGTCGTGGTCCCGGCGGCAGCCTCCCGGAACGCGGGCGGGCAGGACGCCCTAGCGTCTCAATCGGAGCTGGTCCTCGTGAGTGCTGAGAGAAGGATGTCCAATGAAGAGACTCCTTGCCTGCACCCTGGCGGCGTTGCTCGGGGGCTTTATCTTCCTCAATGCGGCGTCCGGCGCGTCCCACGTGCTGCGCCCAAGCCCCAGGGCACACGATGCCGCGCTGGTCGCTAAGGCACGTGCAGCGTTCAACAAGGCCATGTCGGCCCACGCTCCGGCGGTGGTGCCGGGCAAATGGGTCTCCCCTGGGGCCAAGCACAGCGGTGCCGCGGGTGCGGGGAACGGAACCGTCACCGGCTTGCCATCCATCAACTGGTCGGGCTTCGCGGACTCTGAGAGCTCGTCGGCCCAGAGGCTGTCGCGGGTGAGCGGTGACTGGACCATGCCGGGCGTGACATGCCCCCCGAAGCCCTATGAGAATCAGGACGCTTTTGTCGCACAGTGGGTCGGCCTTGACGGGGTCACCAACCAGACCGTTGAGCAGCTAGGGACGGGCGCGCAGTGCTTTGAGGGTGTCCTTTACTACTATGTATGGTACGAGATGTACCCAAGTGGGACGGTGGAAGAGGGAACGACAGCCTGCGTTAACAACAACACCGACTGCCCGCAGCCCGGTGATCAGATCAGCGCCTCGGTGACGGTGACCTCGGCCGGCTCGGGCGAGGACAGCTACACCCTTGCGCTGGCCGACCACACCAGGCCCGACGAAAGCTTCTCGGTGTCCCAGCAGTGCGCGGCAAGCACCTGCCTGGATTCGAGTGCCGAGTGGATCGTCGAGCGGCCCGCCGTCCTTCCGCCGGTCGGAGTCCAGATCCTGCCGCTCGCGGACTTCGGCCAGACGTCTTTCTCGCAGGCAAGCGAAGTCTCCGGCGGACGGTCGGCCAGCATCGCAGGGTTCGCTGGTGGCCCGGTCTACGACGTCGCGATGACCGACGACACCGATTCTTACTACCTCGATTGCATCGGGCAGTCGTCTCCGGCGGGGTCGCTACTGCTGACAACCGATGCCACCGCTTGTCCGGTCGTGACACCCTCGGGCGGCAGTAGCTTCACTGCCACCTGGGATAGCAGCTTCTGAGCCGCGGCGACCGCCTGAGCCCGAGGCCAAGCCCTGGGCTCAGGCGGTCGTTGCTAGCTGGCGGCGATCGGCCGCGCGACGGGCCGAGGGAGCCAACCAGAGCGGGGAGGCGCGGTCGAGGACCGCCTGATCGGCTTGCTTGTGGAGAGCAGCCGCTCAACAGTGGGTACGATTCAGACGAATGCGGCGTGTAGCCTTCAAGTTCGGCTCTACGCTGGGTAGCGACCCGAGAGCGGGGTCGGCCGAGATGTAATGAAGGCATCCGGGGAACCTCAGAAGCGGTGATTCTGCGTCGGCAAGTGCTGCGCGGATCCGCCAACGGAGGCA
>JASHSO010000051.1 GCA_030038715.1 Streptosporangiaceae bacterium | reverse complement strand
TTGGCGAGTGGGCGCCGCCCGGCAGCACCCGCGTGGTCGGCACCGGCACGCCGCCGGACGAGCTTTCGAGCGTGCTGTCCGCGCTGCTCCGCGAGGCAGACGGCCGCTCCCTCGTGCTGGTCGTTCGAGATGCCCACCGACATCCGACGGCTGTGCACTTCGTCCGCGCCGTGCTGGCGGCTAGGCCGGATGCCGTGGTGCTGGAGATGGGGCTGCCCGTATGGCGGCCTGCTGCCGCAAGCTACCTGGCTAGCTATGGCGCCGCTCGCAGTAACGGCCGGGCGGCGGCCGAGACCCTCGGCCTCACCGGTCGCTGAGATCGGCCAGCCCGGTACCTGGAGCACACCGTAAGAGCGCCGCCACGACAGGCCGCTGACACCAGCCCGGACACCTCCCAGCCAATCTTGGACGGCGGTTTACCGGGGCGGCAGCCACCAGCAGGCCGCTGTTACCTGCATAATGTTGCATATGCGCCTGTCCGCGCGCTCAGACTATGCGCTGCGCGCCGTGATCGAGCTAGCCGCCTCTGGCGGTGGGCACGTCACGGCTGACCAGCTAGCTCGCACGCAGGGGATACCCGGAAAATTCCTGGAGGCGATCCTGACCCAGCTGCGCAGGGCGGGCCTGGTGCGCAGCCAGCGCGGGCCGGACGGGGGGTTTTGGCTGGCCCGCCCGCCGAGTGACATCTCGTTGGCCGACATCATCAGGGCGATCGACGGCCCGTTGCTTGGCGTGCGCGGAGAACGCCCGGAGAACCTCGGTTACGTCGGGGCGGCCGAGCCGCTGCAGACAGTGTGGATCGCGCTGCGCGCCAACGAGCGCGCGATCCTCGAAGATGTCACGCTGAAGCACATCGTCTCGGGAGACTTGCCGGAAAGCGTCCGCAAGCTCGCCGACGATCCCGCAGCCTGGACATCTGGCACGAGGGCATGATCGTCCAGCTCCGCGATTGACACAGCAGCGTCAGTCCCAGGTTAGACCCGGCTAGACCGGCACCATGTTGGTGATCTCGCGTGTCAGCGTGTCGAACTTCGGGTCGTCGTCAGGTAGCGAGACAGGCTTGAGCAGCGGCTCGGTCGGGGGTACCAGCGCCCCGGCGGCCCGCACCGTCACCTTGCGCTGCGGCACCACGACGCGCTGACCCGAAGGCCGCGTCAGCTGCACCCGGGACGACGCAGGCTGTCCGGCGGGCACGCGCTCCTCCACCGGAGCCTCCCTGGCGGCTCGAGCCAGCGCCGGCTCCAGCGGGCCACCGAAGACGGGCTCGTTCTGCAGCTCGGCCAGCGCAAAGCTGTCAGACACTTCCCTGAGAACTTGCGACAGCGGCGCGCCCAGTGCGTCGCAGATCGAAGCGAGCAGCTCAGAGGAGGCTTCCTTCTGGCCGCGCTCGACTTCGGACAAGTACCCCAGGGAGACTTTGGCAGTCGCCGAGACCTCACGCAGGGTGCGGCCCTGGCGCAGACGCAGTCGGCGAAGCGCGTCGCCAAGCATGTGCCGAAGCAAGACCATCGTCGCGCTCCCTCCCGAGGTCCATGTGCTGACCCCTCTACCGTACCTGCCCATGAGGACCATGCGGGAGAGGGCGTGTCTGCGTGTTCACATCGATGTAACAGTGTAATCAGGCCGACTCTTCCCGTAGAGCCGTCAGCAGCAGGTCCAACACTGCACGAACCGTGGCATCTCGTACCTTTGCCCGGTCTCCAGTCAGCCGCAGGCCGGCCGTCGTCCCGCCACAGGGCCCGTCCACCGCGATGAACACGGTCCCGGCGGGTTTGCCATCGGCTGGACCAGGTCCGGCGACCCCCGTGGTGGCCAGGCCGAAGGATGCGCCGAGGCGCTGGCGGACTCCGCGAGCCATGGCGGCGGCCACCTCGGGATGCACCGGCCCGTGCCTGGCAAGCAGGCCTGCGGAAACGTCGAGCAGCGCACCCTTCAGGTCGGTTGCGTAGGCAACGACGCCGCCCCGGAAGGCCGCAGAAGAGCCGGCCACGCTGGTCAGTGCGGCCGATACGAGACCACCTGTCAGGGACTCGGCGACGGCCAGCGTCAGCGCCCGGCGCACTAGCAAGTCGATGGCGGCCGTCGCCAGCGCCACGGTGCTGGCCGGGACCGCCGCGCCAGCCCGCCACTCGGGGTCGGCATCGCCGACGGGGCCGGCGGCCGCCCTGCTCACCGTGCGGCCGTCGAGCAGCTCGCAGCCGCGGCGGTAGGCTCTGCGGTCAGGTCGACGCCGTCAGTCCCAGTCACGACGGCGGTGACCAGCGCTCCGGGTGCCACCGTACGCTCGCTCTGAACTTCCGTGCTGCCGTCGACCTCCGGTGCCTGGTGCGCTGCCCGGCCAAGGTAGCGGCCGCTGCCCAGGTGTTCCTCGACGAGAACCTCGACGGTCTCGCCGATCCGCTGCACCGCTCGCTCGGCCATGAGCTCATCGGCCAGGCTGGCCAGTTCTTCCACCCTTGCCGCGATCTCTTCGTCGGACAGGTGGCCAGGCAAGCTGGCAGCCTGCGTGCCGTCCTCGTCGGAGTAACCGAATATTCCGATCGCGTCCAACCTGGCCTCGGTGAGGAACTCCTGCAGCTCGGCGAAGTCCGCCTCCGTCTCGCCCGGGAAGCCCGCAATGAAGTTGGACCGGATGCCTGCCTCCGGCGCCAGCTTCCTGATCTGGTCGAGCAACAGCCCGAACCGCTCCCGGTCGCCGAACCGGCGCATCGACCGCAGCACGGTGGCGCTAGCGTGCTGGAAAGACAGATCGAAGTACGGTGCGACCCCTGGCGTCCCGGCGAGCACCTCGATGAGCCCGGGCCGGACCTCGGCCGGCTGCAGGTAGCTGACCCGGACCCGGCAGATCCCCGGGACGGAGGCGAGTTCGGGCAGCACCGACTCAAGCAGCCGCAAGTCACCTAGGTCCTTGCCGTAGGAGGTCGAGTTCTCGCTGACGAGCAGCAGCTCGCGGGTGCCGTGCGCGGCGAGCCAGACCGCCTCGGCCAGCAGGTCCTGCGGGGGGCGGGACACGAAGGCGCCGCGGAAGGACGGGATCGCGCAGAACGTGCAACGGCGATCGCAGCCTGAAGCGATCTTCAGCGGCGCCACCACGCCCCCGCCGAGCCGCCGTCGCACCACCCGCGGACCCGAGGCCGGCGCGATGCCCGGCGGCAGGTCAGCGATGCGCCCGAGCGCGCCCGCAGGCGTGACGCTCCCGGTGCCCGGCACAGCAGCGCTGCTCACCACGGTGTGCCCAGGTGGATGACGGGCTGCGCTGCGGGCGGCGGGCGAGATAGGAAGCAGCGTGCGTCGGTCCCGTGGCTCGTGAGCCGCCCATCGCCGTCCCGACACCAGCGCGTCCAGCCTGGCCGCGATTTCCTCGTAGTCGTCGAAACTCAGGACCTGAGCTTCCGGCATCGCCTGGGCCAGCTCAGACCCGTACCGCTCGGCCAGGCAGCCGGCCGCAGCGATCGTGGCGCCGCGGCCTGCCGCATCCAGCAGCTCGTCGATGGACTCCTGCTTGGCCGCCTGGATGAAGCCGCAGGTGTTGACCAGGACCACGTCCGCGTCGTCGGCGGGGCCTGCCAGCCGCCAGCCGCCGTCCTCCAGGCGGGCGGCGAGCTCCTCGGAATCGACCTCGTTCCTCGCGCAGCCCAGCGTCACGAGGCGCACGCTGCGCGCGCCGCCTTGCTGAGCGTTCGGCCTGGACAACACACTCGCAGATTACGGTAACTGCAGAACTGAACGGGCCTCGCCGGCCTGCGACACACCAGGCCGGCGCGCCGACCTGCGACACACCAGGCGGGCGCCGGCCTGCCTGCCACACATATCAGGCGAGCGCTCAGGTCCTGCAGCCGCCTCGAGTGCACCGCAGCCGGAGCACGGTCGGGCCGAGGTGGGAGTGCTGTCTGCCGTCCACAGTCAGCGTGACGCCCATCGGGTTACCGATCACGACCAGCGTCGTGTGCGTCTCTCGCCAGGTCCGGGCCGCCCCGCCTGGCCCGATATCGCCCTGGAAGATCAGCAGGCCGGAAGCCGAGGTCAGCTGGACCCAGCTGTACTGCCCAGGATGAGCCCTGATCGAGAGCACGAGGCTAGCAGGAGTAGTGGCATGGCTGGTGGCGGCCGGACTCGTCGACGCCTTGGGCTTCGTCGCGCCCTTGGCCGCGTGATGCTGGGAAGCGTCCGCGTTGCTGCCGTTCGGGCTGGCATGACCCCGGCTGGTGAAGTAGCCGATAGCTGCGGCACCGAGCGCGATGACCAGCACAGCCAGCAGGGCCAGCGTCCAGTTGGGCCGACGGCGCTCCCTCACCTTGACCGGTGTATAGGGCTGGAAGACATCCTTGGCTGCGATAGGCCGTGGTGGCGAGTGAGTGCTGTCGTACTCCCTGACAAGCTCTTCTGGATCCAGCCCGACCGTCCGCGCAATGCTACGGATGTGGCCGCGGGCGTAGAAATCGCCGCCGCAGGCAGAGTAGTCGTCTCGCTCGATTCCCCGGACGATCGTTTCCCTGATGCAGGTCCGCTGACTGACCTGGGTAATGCTGAGGCCGGACTGGCGGCGAGCCGCTGCCAGCGAGTCACCGATGCTCACGCGGCTCCTCCACTACGTCATGCTTGCTACCGCGCCGTGCTGCGAGGCGCAGGTGCCGGACTGTACCTCATCGCAGCTCCTACGAGGGCCGGTCACCAAGTGTAGACATTCGGCTACCAGACGGTAAGGGTCAGCCGGGCAGCCGATGGTCCTTGTCTAGTGTCTCGCTCCCGGCTTGGCGCCCCAACAGCTTGCCGGGCAGGCCGACCTGGCCGACCGCTGACCGGGCGAAGCTAGTCAACGGCCCGGTCACGACTCAGTCCTCGCCGCGCAACGACGCCAGCAGTCCGGACAGGTCGTCGGGCCGAATCAGCACCTCGCGGGCCTTGGATCCTTCGCTCGGCCCCACCACTCCCCGGGACTCCAGCAGGTCCATCAGCCGTCCCGCCTTGGCGAATCCGACCCTGAGCTTTCGCTGCAGCATCGACGTCGAGCCGAACTGGGTACTGACCACAAGCTCGGCTGCCCGGGTGAGCAAGTCGAGGTCGTCGCCGATCTCGGCGCCAATTTCGCGCTGCCTGCCCTGTGCCGCGATGACGTCCTCGCGGTACACGGGCTCGGCCTGCTTCTTGCAGTGCGCGACTACCTGCCGGATCTCCTTCTCTTCGAGGAAGGCGCTCTGCAGCCTGATCGGCTTGCTGGTGCCCATGGGCAGGAAGAGCGCGTCGCCCTGGCCGACAAGCTTCTCCGCACCGGGCTGATCGAGAATGACCCTGCTGTCGGTGATGCTGGAGGTCGCAAACGCCAGCCTGGACGGCACGTTGGCCTTGATCAGGCCGGTCACCACGTCCACGCTCGGCCGCTGGGTGGCGAGCACCAGGTGTATTCCGGCCGCGCGGGCAAGCTGGGTGATCCGGACGACCGCATCCTCCACGTCCCGCGGCGCCACGATCATCAGGTCGGCAAGCTCGTCGACGATCACCAGCAGATACGGATACGGCGCGAACACCCGGTCGCTGCCTGGCGGAGCGACGATCCGGCCGGCCCGCACCGCCTTGTTGAAGTCGTCCAAGTGGCGGAAGCCGGTTGCCGCTAGATCGTCGTAGCGGCGATCCATCTCGCCGACGACCCACTCCAGCGCGTCGGCTGCCCTCTTCGGGCTGGTGATGATCTGAGTGATCAGATGCGGAATGCCGGCGTAGGCTGCCAGCTCAACGCGCTTGGGGTCGATCAGGACCATCCGCACCTCGTCCGGCGTCGCGCGCAGCAGTATCGAGGTAATCAGGCCGTTAACGCAGGTCGAGTTGTGGGTGGGAATGCAGGACCTGCTGGCGAGATACAGGCGGCTCGGGCTGTCTACCTGGATGCAGCGAACAGGCACCGACTGCACTGGCCGGACGTCGACCACATGGCGCTGGCGCCCGGCGCCTACCGACCGGACCGCAGTGAGCTCGCGCTCGAGGCGGAAGACGGACCCGTGCAGCCTGAAGCCGACCATGTACGCCGCCGAGCCGTGCGCGGAATTGCCCTGGGCAGGATTGCCCTGGGCAGGCTTGCCCTGGGCGGGCTTGCCCTGGGCAGGCTTGGCAAGCATCGTCGCCTGGTAGCCGAGGCCGATGACGAGGTCATGCACGTCACGGCCCAGTCGCTCACTTGTGGCTGGGAACGCCACCTCGCCATCCGGGCCGCAGCGGCCGCCGGTATCCAGCAGCCCAGCGAGCAGCGCCATGCGCTGCTCCACCGACGAACGTAGGTAACTCTCCGGGATGCGCTTGTCCGCGAGGAGACCCGCAGTGCAGCGGTCCCCGCGAATGACCTCGGTGATCTCGGAGTCGGCGCTGCTGCTGCGCGATCGGCCCCGGTGCGCGCCCGCCAGCCAGGCGCCGAGCGGATACGGAGCGACGGGCAGGTCCTGCTGCGGGTACTCCAGCGCTCCGGCTACCGCGATTGAGTGGTTGATAAGGCCCGCCGACCTGAGG
>JASHSO010000542.1 GCA_030038715.1 Streptosporangiaceae bacterium | reverse complement strand
GGCCGTTGTGCCGGGCGTACTCCTCGATCATGTGGACGTATATCCAGCGCAGCGACACCGGGGTGCCCCGCCGATGGCCCTCGTAGTTCAGCGGCTTGCCGACCGCCTCCGCCCGGCTGTGCTCGCACTCGGCCAGCCAGGCTGCCAGGTCGGCATCCCAGTCGGCTTCGTCGAGCGGTACCAGTTCGCTGTCGCGGACCGAAAGGTCGTACCAGATCGGCGGCGTGTCGGGCGCCGATAGCAGCACCCTAGTGAACCAGTTGCGCTCTACCTCGGCCATGTGCCGCACCAGCCCGTGCAGCGACAGCTTCGACGTCGGCACCGGCCTGGCCTTGCGCTGCGTATCGTCAAGTCCCTCGCACTTCAGTAGCAGCGTGGTCCGGTGGAACTCCAGCCACGCCTCGAGCATGGCCCGGTCTGTAAGCAGGTAGGCGGGCTCGGTCCTGCGCGGATCGACAAGATCTTGCACCATGGTCGGCTCCCGGGATCGCAGTAAGCGGTTCTGTCGACGATTCTCCCTGGCGCCTCTGACACTCCCGCGGCCTAACTGGCAGCCGGCCGCCATACCTCGACCGCGATCTCCCGCATCCTCTCGGCGAACGTCCCGTCCGGGGACGCCGACCGCAGCAACTCGCGCAGGTCCCGCTCGAACGCGGCAAGCCGGTCGCCGAACAAGTGCGGCGCGGCGAAGGACAGCGAGAACACCGACGCGACGACCTGGTCCTCGGTGCGCGGCTGGACACTGCCGCCCACCTCGATCCGGGCCGGCCCTCTGAAGCCCGCGCCGAGCATAGCGGCGCTGCTGTCGGATGCCAGTCCGTCCGGCCGCGAGGACTGCCCGGCCCTGCGCGCCGGGCCGAGATACCGCGCGATCAGCTCGGAGATTTCCGAACGAGGTGGCCGCGGGCTGCCCAGTTCCTCCTCGCTGGCCACGCCCTCGTGCGTGGTGGCGAAGACCAGGGCGCACGCACCACCGGGCGTTAGCTGCTCACGAACTGCCTGCGCCACGACCGGCTGATCCACCCAGTGAAACGACTGCGCAAAGGTGACCAGCCGGAACACGCCGAGTCCGGCCGGCAGCTGCTCGGCTCGAAGCTGCCGGAAGCTGGCATTTCCGCAACCCGTCCGCTGCGCGGCGAGCCTGGCCTGCTCGATCATGTCCGAATCGGCATCGATGCCCACGGCCTCGCCGAAGAGTGGCGCCAGCAGCAGCGTCAGCGACCCTGGCCCGCAACCACAGTCAAGCAGCCGTCCGGTGCCGTCGAGGCCGAGCTCGGCTGCCAGCGCATCGGCGAGCTCGGCAGGGTAGGGCACCCTCCCCTGCGCGTAGTAGGCGGCACTGCCCCGGTACAGCGTCTCGTCCCACTCGAACCTGGCCGAATCGCGCTGCTGCGACTCGGTCATCGAGTTGCACCGCCGTTGCTGCCCGAGCCGCCCTGGCCCAGCAGCCAGGACGGCCCGGTTACCGATGCGCCGACGGACTGGCAGCGCTGCCTCAGCTCCCGGTCGGCCGTGACCACGACGCGCCGACCCGGGGTCTGGCCGGCCATCGCCACAATGGCGTCGTCTCCCGAGCCCGCGGCCGCTACCAAACGGACCGGGCCCGCCGCGGCATCCGCTGCGGCCGGCCGGGCGGCGCCCTCGACCACGACGACAACGTCGGGCAGCCACCGCATCCGGCCATCTCCAGACGACGACATCCCGTCCGGCAGGCTCGTGACCCCGTTGGCTGCCACCGGCCCAAGCCGGTCCCGCAGCCGCCTAGCGGCTCCGGCCCGGTCCCGCCACCAGCCATCCGGCCGCGAGCCCACTACGTTCGCCCCGTCCACGATGATCGTGACAGTGGACAGTTCGGCGCTCAGCTCGGGCCAGTGCAGCGCGAACCCGGGATGCAGGCTGAGCCCCGGAACCGCCGCTACGTCGATCCAGGCGGCCTCGTCGGTCTCGTCGCCGTCGGCGGTCACCGTGAACGGGCCGTCAGCTTCCGCCAGGACCGTGGAGTAGGACCATCCGCCGTGGTCGTCGGTGAAGATGCCGCGCTGGCGTACCGCGTCTGCCGGCACGCCGCTCTCCTCGGCCGCCTCTCGCAACGCCGCGCGCTCGGCAGATTCGTGACTGTCCCGGGCCCCGCCCGGCAGCCCCCAGGTACCGCCGTGGTGGCTCCACCATGCCCGGTGCTGGAGCAGGACAGCGCCCGGGGACGCTAGCCCGGCCGCGACATACGCGAGCAACCCGGCGGCGCCGAACCTACCCCAGTGCCGGTGCCCCTGAGCGCACTGCACCCAGCCGTTGCCGTCCCGGCTAGCCATGGCGCAGTCCACGGTCCGCCATGGCTCCCTCCTCGCCGTATCGACCCGCCGCCTAAGCTGAGTGCATGCCGGAAACGCTTCTCTCAGCCCAGCTGGCCAAGCTTCGCCAGCGCCGCACGGCACCACTGATCCTGGAACTCGACCTTACCGACGGAATCACCGAGTCCAGGCCGACCGACCCCGTCACGGCCGTGCTGGCGCGGCATCGGCTGGTGCTCGCAGACATCCTCGACGGTCTGCGGCGCGCCCGCGAGGACGACCGGGTCACCGTGCTGGTAGCCCGGCTCGGCGGCAAGAGCATCGGGCTCGCCGCCGTGCAGGAACTGCGCCAGGCGGTCACCGACTTCGCCGCGTCGGGGAAGGAGACGATCGCCTGGGCCGACTCGTTCGGCGAGTTCTCCGCCGGCAACGTGCACTACTACCTGGCGACAGCGTTCGGCACTATCTGGCTGCAGCCCTCCGGTGACGTGGGATTGACCGGCATCGCCGTCGAGCGCATGTTCCTGCGCGGGGCGCTGGACAAGCTCGGCGCGGAAGTCCAGGTCGCCAAGCGGCACGAGTTCAAGAGTGCGGCCGAGCAGCTGACCGAACGCGGCTTCTCAGAGCCGGCCAGGCAGGCCACCGAGCGGATGACCGAGTCGGTCACCGAGCAGATCGCACAGGCGATAGCCGAGCGCAGGCGGCTCAGCCCGGATAAGGTCAGGTCTCTGATCGACGCCGGCCCGTTCCTGGCCGGGCAGGCACAGGCCGAGGGCCTAGTTGACCAGCTCGGCTACCGGGACGAGGTCTACGCCGAAGCCCGCAAGCGGGCCGGTCCGCACGCGGTGCTGCTCTACCTATCCCGTTACCAGCGCGGGCGCGCGTTGGCCGAGCGGGCCCGCGAAGCAGTGACGAAGGCGCCGGGAAACGGGGAACCGGCGGTCGCCCTGATCTACGCGACCGGCCCGATCCGCCGCGGCCGCAGTGGCCGCGGCCCGGTTTCCGGCGGCCCGATGGGCGCCGACACGATCGCTGCCGCGATCAGGTCGGCAGCCAAGGACGACAGCGCACGCGCGATCGTGCTGCGGGTCAACAGCCCCGGCGGCTCGTACGTGGCATCGGACACCATCTGGCGCGAGGTCGTCAGGGCCCGGTCCGGTGGCAAGCCGGTGGTCGTGTCGATGGGCGACGTCGCAGCCTCGGGCGGCTATTTCATCTCGATGGCAGCCGACGAGATCGTGGCCCAGCCTGGCACCATCACGGGATCGATCGGCGTGCTGACCGGCAAGCCCGTGCTCGGCGAGGCGCTGGGCCGGGCGGGCGTCAGCAGCGACATGGTCAGCCAGGGCGCGCACTCCGCGATGTTCTCGCAGCTGCACCCGTTCTCGGCCGACGAGTGGGCACTGGTCAGCAGCTGGCTCGATCACGTCTACGACGACTTCGTCGGGAAGGTGGCCGAGGGCCGGGCGATGACCAAAGAACAGGTTCATCAGATCGCCAAGGGCCGGGTCTGGACCGGGGCGGACGCGGTGGCGAACGGCCTGGTCGACGAGCTCGGCGGGCTGGATCGGGCGGTGGCCAACGCCAGACGGCGAGCCGGCCTGCCACCCACCGCGCCACTGCGGGTGTACCCGCGCACGTCGCCGGTCGACCGGCTGCGGCCGCCGGCCTCCAGCGAGAGCCGCGGCGCGGCTGCTGCGACGCTCCTGGCCGAC
>JASHSO010000541.1 GCA_030038715.1 Streptosporangiaceae bacterium | reverse complement strand
AGCCAGCTACGCGGCCGCTACCGGAGCCAGGGTGCGGGCAGTACTGGCCTGGCACTATCCGGCAGCGGCCGGCGTGGTACCGCCTGGGACCGCACCGCCGACGGTGTCCGACGAGGTTCACACCCACATGCAGGACACCCTCGCCAAGGCGCTGACGCAGGTGTACGGCAGCCCCACGACCGACAAGGTTGAGACTAGGGTGGCCTACGGTCACCCAGCTCAGGCGCTCATTGAGGAGTCGGCCGACGCCGACCTCCTCGTGGTTGGCAATCGCGGGCACGGGTCGTTCACGGGCATGCTGATCGGGTCGGTGAGCATTCACTGCGTGACATCTGCTTCCTGCCCGGTGGTCGTCGTCCGCGGAAAGTGAGCGCGATGGCCACGGTGACAGAACAACCCGCACTGACCGTCGCGCAATCGGAGGTGCTCGACCGGTACTGGCGGGCGGCGAACTACCTGTCGGTAGGGCAGATCTACTTGATGGACAATGCGCTGCTGGCCGAGCCTTTGCGGCCCGAGCACATCAAGCCGCGGCTGCTCGGCCACTGGGGCACCACGCCGGGCCTGAACTTCATCTGGGCCCATCTCAGCCGGGCAATCACCGTGCACGACGTGCCGATGATCCTGGTCATAGGACCCGGCCACGGCGGCCCCGCGGCGCTCGCCAACACCTGGCTGGAGGGCAGCTATAGCGAGACCTACCCCAGCGTTCCGCAGGACGCCCGCGGGATGCGGCAGCTGTTCCGCCAGTTCTCCTTCCCCGGTGGCGTGCCCAGTCACGTGGCACCAGAGACGCCCGGCTCGATTCACGAGGGTGGCGAGCTCGGCTACTCTCTCGCGCACGCGCACGGCGCGGCCTTCGACAACCCGGACTTGATCGTCGCCTGCGTCGTGGGCGACGGCGAGGCGGAAACGGGGCCGCTCGCGACGAGCTGGCACTGCCATCGATTCCTCAACCCGGCAGCCGACGGGGCCGTTCTGCCGATCCTGCATCTGAACGGATACAAGATCGCCAACCCGGCCGTGCTTGCCCGGCTGCCGGCCGACGAGCTGGACGCACTGCTGCGCGGCTGCGGCTACGAGCCGGCGTACGTGTCCAGCCCGGGGCACCCCGTTCCGCACTCCGAGATGGCGGCGGCGCTGGACGCCGCGATCGCCCGGATCCGCGGCATCCAACAGGAGGCGCGTACCGGCCGGGCGCAGACTGGCGTGCGGTGGCCAATGATCGTGCTGCGCACGCCCAAGGGCTGGACCGGGCCTGCGTTCGTGGACGGGTTGCCGGTCGAGGGCACCTGGCGCGCACACCAGGTACCGCTGGCCGAGGTCAGGACCAATCCCGGTCACCTGCACCAGCTCGAAGAGTGGATGCGGTCCTATCGCCCGGTCGAGCTGTTCACGCCGGACGGCGGCCCGCGTGAGGACCTGCTCGCACTGGTGCCCGACGGCAGCCGCAGGCTCGGCTGCACGCCGCACGCCAACGGTGGACTGCTGCTGCACGACCTCGCGCTGCCGGACTTCCGCGACTACGCGGTGCCGGTAGCTGCGCCGGGCTCGCACACCTCCGAGCCCACCAAGGTGCTCGGCGCGATGCTGCGTGACGTGCTGGCGGACAACGCCAGGCAGCGGAACTTCCGGGTCTTCGGCCCGGACGAGACCGAATCCAACCGGCTGAGCGCCGTGCTCGAGGTGACCGGCAAGACCTGGGAAGAGGCCACCGAGCCCGTCGATATCAACCTCGCGCCCGACGGGCGGGTGATGGAGATCCTCTCCGAGCACACCTGCCAGGGCTGGCTCGAGGGCTACCTGCTGACCGGCCGACACGGCCTGTTCTCCTGCTACGAGGCCTTCATCCACATCGTGGATTCCATGTTCAACCAGCACGCCAAGTGGCTGAAGGTATCCCGCCACCTGGCGTGGCGGCGACCCATCGCCTCGCTGAACATCCTGCTCACCTCGCACGTCTGGCGGCAGGACCACAACGGCTTCTCGCATCAGGACCCGGGCTTCATCGACCACGTGATGAACAAAAAGGCAGAGGTCATCCGCGTCTACCTGCCACCCGATGCGAACACGCTGCTATCGGTGGCCGACCACTGCCTGCGCAGCCGTAACTATGTCAACGTGATCGTGGCCGGCAAGCAGCCCTCGCCGGACTGGCTCGACATGGATTCGGCGATCCTGCACTGCACTCGCGGAGCCGGGATCTTCGAGTGGGCCAGCAGCGACAGCGACGGCACCGAGCCCGACGTGGTACTGGGCTGCGCAGGCGACGTGCCCACGCTCGAGGTGCTGGCCGCGACGGACTTGCTCCGGCGCGAGCTACCCGACCTGCGGGTGCGGGTGGTGAACGTGGTCGACCTGATGCGACTCGAGCCGGAGACCGAGCATCCGCACGGGATGAGCGATGCGGAGTTCGACGCGCTGTTCACCAGGGACCATCCGGTGATCTTCGCCTACCACGGGTACCCGTGGCTGATCCACCGGCTCACTTACCGGCGGGCCGGGCACGACAACTTCCACGTGCGCGGGTACAAGGAGGAAGGCACGACCACCACCCCCTTCGACATGGTCGTCATGAACGACATGGACCGGTTCCACCTGGTGATGGACGTCATCGATCGGGTGCCGGGACTGGGCGAGCGGGCCGCGCAGCTCCGGCAGCGAATGGTGGACACCAGGACACGGCACCGGGCCTGGACCCGCGAGTACGGCGAGGACATGCCCGAGGTGGCCAACTGGCGGTGGCCGACGCCGGACGGCGAAGCTGCCAGGAGCCCTGGCGAACAGCCGCCGACCGTGGGCGGTCGGGCGCTGCGGGTGCCGTTCACCCGATGACGCGGGCGATCGTCGTCAATGCCGGGTCCAGCAGCCTTAAGGTCCGGGTGCTGCTGGCAGACGGGGCGGTGGACGGCGCGCTCGACCTGGACCCGTGGGACGGCAGCCCTGATCATCCCGAGTTTGCCCAATTCCTGGCAGCAGCTGGGGACGCCCACGTCATCGGTCACCGGGTGGTACATGGCGGCAGCAGGTTCCGTCACGCGGCTCTCATAGACGATGCGGTCATCGACGCGATCCGGGACCTGACCGACCTGGCTCCGCTGCACCAGCCGCGGGCGGTGGCTGGGATCGAGGCGGCCCGCCGAGCGCTGCCCGGAGTGCCCGGCGTCGCGTGCTTCGACACGGCGTTCCACGCCGGGATGCCACCCGCTGCCGCCTTGTACGCGCTACCGGACTCCTGGTCCCGCCGGTTCGGCCTGCGCCGGTACGGGTTCCACGGGCTGTCGCAC
>JASHSO010000540.1 GCA_030038715.1 Streptosporangiaceae bacterium | reverse complement strand
TCGAACTGCTGCGCGAGGTCACCAAGGTGCGCGACAACGTCCGGGTCGACGAGTTCGACGGGCTGACTGTCGATTTCTGCCGCAGCAATAACATCTCGGCGATTGTCAAGGGCCTGCGCGCGGTCAGTGACTTCGACTATGAGATGCAAATGGCGCAGATGAACTACAGCCAAGCTGGGGTGGAGACGCTGTTCATGACGACGAACCCGCTGTATGCGTTCCTGTCGTCGAGCCTGGTCAAGGATTTCGCCAAGTACGGCGGGGATGTCAGCGGCCTGGTGCCCGGTGCCGTGCTCGCACGGCTGACCAGTCGCCTGGCCGAGCCCTGAACTCCGGCCCGCGAGGTCCGTCCCGCGCGGCTGACCGGCCCGGCGGCCGTTGGCCAAGTTGGGATCCCGTTGGCCAGCCGGTAAACTAGAGCACCCAAATGCTGTCGACATGCCACTGCATCGTGCCATCGAGTCCACACCCACGGTTGACGCCACTGAGTTCTTATCGCCAGGTCATTCCAAGCTGCCATGCCACATTCCGCCACCACCCACACGAAGGGGCCGGATCCCCGCAGTCCGCTGGTCTTCGACACCAGGGATCTCGGGCCCGGGTCGGCGCGTACGCTAACGCGCACTGTCGCGGCACCCGACCACATGGGAGTCGAGCTTGTGAGGGTCCCGGTAGGCGCGGAGCTTGAGCTCGAGGTGCGGCTCGAAGAAGTCACGGAGGGAGTTCTGGTGACCGTTCTGGTCACGGCGCCCCTGGCTGGCGAGTGCGCTCGGTGCCTGGAGCCGTTCACGTCGGCAGCCCAGGTGCGGTTTCAGGAGCTGTTCGCACCTGTGCAAGACGCCGGGGACGCGGACGACACCGACAGCTATCCGCTTGATGGCAGCGGTCTGCTGAACCTGGAACCCGCGCTGCGCGATGCCATGGTTCTCGAGCTGCCACTCTCGCCGCTGTGCGAGGCGGGATGCCGTGGGCTGTGCGCGGAGTGCGGCGCGCGGCTGGCTGATGCGGGACCCGCCCACAGCCATGAGGTCCGCGGCATCATGTGGTCGGCACTGAGGGACTTTCGCGCGACGGCGACCGACGCTGGCTCGCGCGGCGAAGCAGGACCGGACGGGTCAGCCGGACGGGAATTCACCACAGACCGGACGGATACCGCGCCGGAACATGCAAAGGAGCGCTGAGGTGGCAGTACCCAAGCGAAAGATGTCGCGCAGCAACACCCGGTCACGCCGCGCGAAGTGGAAGGCCACGGCGCCGCAGCTCGTGGCCTGCCCTAATTGCCGCGACCCGAAGCTTCCGCACACCGCGTGCCCGACGTGCGGCACCTACAACCGGCGCCAGGTCATCATTCCTTCCTGAACAAGCCTTGAGGGTTCAGACGCGCGCCCGACAGCGCGTGACGGCGGGACGGAAGGAGCTGGCTGGTGACTGATTCAGCGGCGGCTCGGGCGCCGACGCAGACCTCCGGCCTGATCCGTGCCCTCCAAGTGGAGGTGGGGCCGGAGCTGCTCGACCGAGCCCTCATGCATCGCTCGTTCGCCTACGAGAACGGCGGGTTGCCGACCAATGAGCGCCTCGAGTTCCTCGGCGACTCCGTACTCGGGGTGATCGTGACGGACACCCTGTTCCGTCAGTACCCTGACCTGCCGGAAGGCCAGCTGGCGAAGCTGCGGGCCGCGGTGGTCAACATGCGCGCGCTGGCGGGCGTGGCGCGAGGTCTTCAGCTAGGCTCCTACGTCCGCCTGGGCAAGGGCGAGGAGGGCACCGGCGGCAGGGACAAGTCTTCGATACTGGCGGACACCCTGGAGGCGGTCATCGGAGCGGTCTACCTGGATCAGGGGCTGGCGGCTGCGGACGCGCTCGTGCACCGGCTGTTCGACCCGGTCATAGCGCGGTCAGCCAGGCTCGGGGCCGGCTTGGACTGGAAGACGTCGCTGCAGGAGCTCACCGCGGCCGAGGTTCTCGGCGTACCCGAATACCACGTCGAGGAGAGCGGACCCGATCACCAGAAGTCCTTCCACGCCTTCGTGCGGATCGGCACTCGCACCTACGGCGAGGGAGAAGGCAGATCGAAGAAGGAAGCCGAGCAGCAAGCCGCCGAGGCGGCCTGGACTGCGATCACCGCGGACCTGGCCAGAGCCTCCGCGGCCGCCGGCACGGCGAACGCGGGCGGCGGTACCGCGACCGCGGCTGAGGCGGGCGGTACCGGCGGCCCGTTGGGTGCCTCAGCCAGCCCTGTGGAGGTCGACGGCGGTGCTGTCGGCGCGGCCGAGGTGAACTGGGGTGTCGCGGGAGCAGCGGGGGCCAGCGGGGACACCGCCGCCGCGGCGGAGGCCGACGGAGATCCAGCGGAGGCCAACGGCGACGCGGCAGCGGCCGCTAACGCCGGCGACGGTAGCGCCGGTGCCTGAACTGCCCGAAGTCGAGGTAGTGCGGCGCGGGCTCGAGCATTTCATCGTCGGTAGGCGGATCGAAGCGGTCGAGGTTCTGCACCCCAGGGCGATCCGACGCCATGAGGCTGGGCCCGCCGACTTCGCCGCCCGCATGAAGGGCCGCGTGATCGAAGCGGCGCGGCGCCGAGGTAAGTACCTGTGGCTGCCGGTCGGCGACGACGCCCTGCTAGCGCACCTGGGCATGAGCGGCCAGCTCCTGGTGGGACCTCCGGACGCCCCGGTTTCACCCCATGTCAGGGCTCGGTTCACCTTCAGTGACGGCGAGTTCGACTTGCGCTTCACCGACCAGCGGACGTTCGGTCAGCTGCTGTTCTGCGCTGACGGGGCGCAGCTCCCATCGGCGATAGCACACATCGCGCCCGACCCGCTGGAGCCGGCGTTCGACCCCGACCAGCTCAGCGAGCGACTGCGAGTCCGCCGCACCGGCATCAAGCGTGCGCTGCTCGATCAGTCCCTGATCAGCGGCGTCGGGAACATCTACGCCGACGAGGGGCTGTGGCGGGCCAGGTTGCACTGGGCGAGGGCGACGGACCGGCTGCGCCGCGCCGAGGTGTCCAGGCTGCTGGCAGCCGTGCAGGAGGTATTCGCCGAGGCGCTCGTGGCGGGCGGTACAACGTTCGACAGCCTGTATGTCAACGTCAACGGCGAGAGCGGCTTCTTCGGCCGCTCGCTGAACGCCTACGGCCGGGATGGCGAGCCGTGTCCGCGGTGCGGCACCCCGATCCGCCGTGAGAAGTTCATGAACCGCTCGTCCTATACCTGCCCGGTCTGCCAGCCACGGCCGCGGAACGGCCGGTGGTGAGCCGCCTAACGCCGCCGGGAGGCGGCACGGCGCGGCACGGCGGCGATGCGCGGCTGACGGCATGGGTGGAAGGCCGCGTGCAGGGGGTCGGCTTTCGCTGGTGGGTGCGAGTGCGAGCGCTGGAACTTGGCCTGGTGGGCTGGGTCGAGAACCTGGCAGACGGCCGGGTCAAGGTCGTCGCGGAGGGAGCCGAGCATCGATGCGGTGAATTGCTCGGGCTACTCGAAGGTGGCGGGACGCCCGGCAGAGTCAGCCGCGTGACGGCTCGCTGGTCGCAACTAACCGGCGGGCTGACTGGCTTCTCAGAGCGATAACGTGGCGGATCGGGAGAACCTGGGATTACTCCGCAGCGCGGACACAGTGCCGAGCGGCGTCCCTTCCGACCCTTTTTCTGATACTTGATTCTTGCTGAATTCTCCGCCCGGCTTCAGGTCTGTGACCTGCGCGAACGGCTAACTTGACCGAATACCCTTGACGGTGGGACCATGAAGGTGTTACCAGCGCACAGCCGTATCCGGCATCTGTGTGCGATTGCCCACTCTGGTCACTCAGTGTGGAGGACCTTACACAATGGCAAAGGCTCTGCTGGGCCACGTCGGCGGCCCGGATCCTCGCATGATCGCAGAGATGCGCCGCCTGCAGCAACGAGTACGCGACCTTGAAGCCGAACTCGCCCGGCTGCAGGACGAGAACGACGTGCTAGTCGCGTCGGTCGGCAGCGACATGCTGGTTCCGGTTCGCGAGCCCGCCCTCACCTAACGAGCGCGAGCGGCCACAAACCGACGGCGAGGGACGCTCTTTAGCGTCCCTCTTCGGTTTGTACGGGGCCTGTCGGCTCGCGTCGGCCGCCAGCGGCGCGCCGAGCAGAGGAGCGGCCGAATGCGCAGGGTCGCCGTTCACCCGCGATAAAGTGCAAATGGATGGCGGCCGCGCGCTACGGCCGGGTGCTGGTCAGGCCCTGGCCAGATGACAGCCGGACCTTCGCCGAGGTCGGCCGGTGGCTGGGAGGAGTCGGCAGGTGTACCTGAAGACCCTCACCCTGCGCGGCTTCAAGTCGTTCGCCTCGGCCACCACTCTCCGGTTCGAGCCCGGCATCACCTGCATAGTCGGCCCTAACGGCTCGGGCAAGTCGAACGTCGTCGACGCCTTTTCCTGGGTGATGGGCGAGCAAGGGGTCAAGCCGCTGCGCGGCGGCAAGATGGAGGACGTCGTCTTTGCCGGAACCTCGGCTCGGCCGGCGCTGGGGCGCGCCGAGGTCACGCTCACCATCGACAACAGCGACGGCGCCTTGCCCATCGACTACGCCGAGGTCACGATTTCCCGGCTCCTGTTCAGGTCCGGCCAGAGCGAGTACTCGATCAACGGAGACCAGTGTCGGCTGCTCGACGTCGCAGAATTGCTCTCCGACACCGGGCTTGGCCGGGAAATGCACGTCATTGTCGGCCAGGGCCAGCTCGAGCAGGTGCTGAATGCCGGGTCTGATGCTCGGCGGGCTCTGATCGAGGAGGCGGCCGGTGTCCTGAAGCATCGCCGCCGTAAAGAGAAAGCCGTTCGCAAGCTAGACGCGATGCAGGCGAACATGACCCGTCTGGTCGACCTCACCGGCGAGCTAGGCCGTCGGCTCAAGCCGCTCGGCAGGCAGGCCGAGATCGCACGCCGAGCGGCCGTGATCCAGGCCGACCTGCGCGATGCCAGGCTGCGACTGCTAGCGGACGACTACGCCACACTCGCGACCGAGCTAGCGAGGGACAAGACCGACGAGGCAGCAGCCGCCCAGGTGCGCGAGCGGATGGAAACCACGCTCGGTCAGGCACGACAACGCGAAGCCGAGCTCGAGGCGGCCGAACTACAGCATGCGCCCCGGCTTGCGGCCGCGCAGGAGGCGTTCTTCGCGCTCGCGGGTCTCGC
>JASHSO010000539.1 GCA_030038715.1 Streptosporangiaceae bacterium | reverse complement strand
CGCGATCGAGTGCCGGATCAACGCCGAGGACTGGGCAAACGACTTCCTGCCCAGCCCCGGAACAGTGACGGCCGCGGTGTTTCCCGCAGGCCAGGGCATCAGGGTGGACACCCACATCCAGGCCGGGGCAAGGGTGCCGCCCTGGTACGACTCGCTGCTGGCCAAGCTCATCGTGAGCGGCAGCGACCGCGCCGACGCGGTCGCCAGGCTACGCCGGGCCCTGGCTCGTTGCCGGATCGACGGTGTGGCCACGACTGTCGGCCTGCACGCCCAGCTGACCGCGGCACAGGACTTCGCCCGTGGCGGAGTGGACACGCTGTGGTGCGCCAGGTTCCTCGATCCCGCTGCCGTGGCCGGACTCGCCGCTGGAGCCGGCCGTGGCTGAGATATCCCTCGTCGACGTCTCGCTCCGGGACGGCAACCAGAGCCTGTGGGGCGCCACCGGGCTTCGCACCCGGCACATCCTGCAAGTCGCGCCGGTACTCGACCGGGCCGGCTTCCTCGCGCTCGACTTCACTTCCAGCACGCACATGGGCGTGGCCGTGCGCACTCACCAGGAGGACCCCTGGGAGCGGATCAGGCTCACGCACGCAGCAGCGCCGAATACGCCGCTGCAGTTCATCGGCTCAGGCCTTCGCTTCATCTCCTGGGAGCCCGTGCACCCCGAGCTGATCGAGCTCGCCTATCAGCGACTGGTGCTGGCTGGCATGTCGCGGTTCGTGGTACTCGACCCGATGCATGACATGGCAGCGGTGCGGCAGAGCGCACGCGCGATCCGCCGGGCCGGAGGCACCGAGATCATCGGCGCGCTCACCTACACGATCTCGGCCGTGCATGACGACGCCTTCTATGCGGGCCTGGCCGGACAGATGGCAGCCTGCCCCGATATTGACCGGGTCTACGTGAAGGACCCGGCCGGCCTGCTGACCCCCGAGCGAGCGCGCACTCTGCTGCCGACCGTACGTGCCCACCTTGGTGGCAAACCGCTCGAGCTGCACTCGCACTGCACGATCGGGCTGTCTCAGCTCAGCTACCTGACGGCCGCCGAGCTGGGAGTCCAGGTGCTCCAGGTGGCCTGCGGCGCACTCGCCAACGGCACGTCGCTGCCAAGCGGCGAGCAGCTCGTGGCGAACCTGCGGGAGCTTGGCCACACGGTGGACGTCGACGAGAAGATGGTGGCGCTGGCCGGCCGGTATTTCACCAGGATGTCGGACGCCGAGGGACTGCCGGCCGGCACGCCGCAGCCTTACGACGCGTCTTTCCTGCGCCATCAGGTGGCCGGCGGGGTGATCACAACGCTGCGCCGCCAGCTCGCCGAGATCGGCCTACTCGACCGGTTCGGCGCCGTGATGGACGAGGTCAGCCGGGTCCGGGCGGACCTCGGTTATCCGATCATGGTCACCCCGTTCCCGCAGATCGTCTGCGGGCAGGCACTCTACAACGTGATCGGGAGCGAGCGCTACAGCAACGTGTCAGACCAGGCCATCCGGTACGTGCTAGGCCGGTTCGGGCGGCCCACTGCCCCGGTGGATGAGTCGGTACGCGACAGGATTCTGTCCCGCCCACGCGCCGCGCAACTAGCCGCCGAGCCGTCGCCGCTACCTCCGGCCGAGCTGCGCAGGCAGCTTGGCCGGCGGCTGGGCGATGAGGAGTTGCTGCTACGCGCCACCATGCCCGCCGAGCAGGTCGATGCGATGCTCGCAGCCGGGCCGGCCGCGCGCCACTACAACCCCGAGCTCTCCGCAGTGCTGCAGCTGCTGGCTGGCCTAGCCAGCCGACAGCCGCCAGCCGAGCTCGTCGTCGAGCGAGTCGGCTTGCGACTAGAGCTTCGCGGCGACGGAGCCGCCGGTGGCTGATCACACTGCAGCGCCCGCCTCCACCAGCACCGGGCTGGCGGACCAGTCGGCCCGGGTAGTCCGCCGACGACTGCGCGACGCACGTGGCTTCGTCTTCGACCTCGACGGCACCCTGGTGCTCGGTGACCGGCACAATCGGGGGCTGGCTCCGCTGCCCGGTGCGCTGGAGATGACCCGCTGGCTAACCGCGCAGGGCACGCCATTCGCGATCTTCACCAACGGCACCACGAAGACACCGAGCCAGTACGCGGGCGAGCTTCGCTCCATCGGCTTCGAGCTGCCCGATCGCGTGATGCTGACGCCGGCTAGCAGCGCTGTGGACGTCCTGCTCCGGCAGGGACACAAGCTCGTGCTCGTTCTTGGCACTGACGCACTGGCCGCGCCGCTCATCGATGCGGGCATCCAGACGGTCCGGGCGTCATCGGCCGACGCGGCACCGGCGGCGGACGCGGTCCTGGTCGGCTGGTATCCCGACTTTACGATGGCCGCCCTGGAAGCAGCGTGCCACGCGGTGTGGGCCGGAGCGGCGGTATACAGCGCCTCGCAGTCCATGTTCTTCGCGACCGCACAGGGCCGAGCGCTCGGCACCTCGCGCGCCATCTGCGCGATGCTCAAGAGCCTGACCGGTTGCCGGGTACACGTGGTCGGCAAGCCTGCACTTGCTGCGCTGCGCGGCGCCGCGGCCCGGCTCGGTGTCCGCCCGGCGGAGCTAGCCGTTGTCGGTGACTCCCCCGACCTTGAGATAGCGATGGCGCGAAGGGGCAGCGCGCTGGCGATCGCGGTCAAGTCCGGCCTGGCCGATGCCGCGGCACTGGACAACCTGCCGCCCAGCCAGCGGCCCCATCTGAGCGTGCGAGACGTGGACGAACTGCTGTCCATCTGCCGGCAAGCGCATCTCGACGAAGAGGAGTAAGTCATGGCAACCCCGGAGGCCGGTCAGTACCGAAGGATCGCGACAGAGGAGGCATTCTCCACTCCGGAGCTCTTCGATGCGATGCGTGCGTGGGCGGCGGCCGCGCCGGCGGACGAGCCGGACCAGGACTTCTGGAGCTACGTCTTCAGCCAGGACCTGCCGGGCCTGCAGAGAGTCCGGCGCCAGCTGCTCGACCTGGAAGACGAGCGGCTGCAAATCATGGACGCCAACGGCGTCGACGTGCACCTGCTCTCGCTGACCGCGCCCGGCGTGCAGACGCTGGACAACGGCGCGGCTACGCTGCTCGCCGCGCGGGTCAACGACCAGCTCGCCGAGGTCATCGCCCGGCATCCGGGCAGGTTCGCCGGCCTTGCGGCGGTCGCGCCGCAGGACCCGAAGGCGGCGACCGTCGAGATCGAGCGGGCAGTGCGCGAGCTCGGGCTGAACGGAGTGGTGATCAACTCGCATACCCGCAGCGAGTACCTGGACGACGAAAAGTACTGGCCGATCTTCGAGACGGCGGAGGGCCTCGGCGCACCTATATATATTCACCCGCGCTCGCCGTCAGCGCTGATGGCGCAGGCCTACAAGAAGTATGGTCTGGAAACGGGCATCTACGGCTTTCAGGCCGAGACCGGCCTGCACGGGATCCGGCTGATCTGCAGCGGCGTGTTCGACCGATTTCCCGGCCTGCAGATCGTGCTCGGCCACCTTGGCGAGGGCATACCGTTCTGGCTCTGGCGGGTCGACTACATGCACCCGGTTCGCAGCTCGCACAACAGCAGGCCGTCGCTTGAGCTGAAGCCGAGCGAGTACTTCAAGCGCAACTTCATGATCACGACAAGCGGCATGAACTGGCACCCGGCGCTGCGATTCTGCATCGAGGCCGTCGGCGCCGACAACGTGATGTTCGCTATCGATTACCCCTACCAGCTCACCGAGGGCGCCGTGGAGTTCATGAACGACGCGCCGATCTCGGCGGAGGACAAGCACAAGATCTTCCACGAGAACGCGGAGCGGGTCTTCCGCATCAGGAGTTGCTGACGGCACAGAAGCCGACACGATCACAGGAGGACGCATGCGCGCAGTCGGCATCACCAGCTTCGGCGGGCCCGAGGTGTTGCGGGTCGTCGACCTGCCGGTACCCGAGCCGGCCACGGGCGAGGTGCGGATCAAGGTCACTGCCGCCACTGTCAACCCGACGGATACGGCGCTGCGATCAGGCAGGTGGGGTCCGCCTGCCGACGGCCTCGTGCCTCCCTACGTACCAGGCATGGAACTGGCTGGGTTGGTCGATGCCGCCGGGCCCGGGGTCTCTTGGCTCCCAGGTCAGCGGGTGCTGGCGATCGTGTCCCCGCGTCGGCCCGACGGCGGCGCCCAAGCCGAGTACGTGGTCGTGCCGGGCGACTCGGTCGCGCTCGTACCCGACGGGATCAGCATGGCCGAGGCTGCCACGCTGCCGATGAACGGCCTCACCGCCCGGCTGGCTCTCGACCTGTTGGGGTTGCGCCCGGGCGACACGCTCGCCGTGACCGGCGCTGCCGGTGCGGTCGGCGGGTACACCATGGAACTGGCACGCGCCGAGGGCCTGCGGGTGGTCGGCGACGCCAGCGCCGCCGACACCGAGCTGGTCAAGAGCCTGGGCGCGGATATTGTCGTCGAGCGCGGCCCGGGCGTGGCGGCGGCGATCAGGCAGGCCGTGCCCGACGGCGTCGACGCACTCGTGGACGCGGCCGTGATGGGAGCGCCCGTGCTGCCCGCTGTGCGCGACGGCGGCCAGGTCGCCGCGGTCCGGCCGTTCCAGGGCGAGGCCGAGCGGTCCATCACCATCCACCTGGTCCTGGTCGGCGAGTACCTGCACGCCGGCGACAAGCTGGCCGACCTGGCCTCCCTGGCCTCGTCCGGCCGACTAACCCTGCGGGTGGCGGCCGAGCTTCCTGCCGACCAGGCGGCCCAGGCGCACCGCCGGCTTGAGGCGGGCGGTACCAGGGGCCGCCTGGTGCTGACGTTCTGACGATTATCACGCCGGCTTCGCAAGTCTCAGGCCGATCGTGACCGGAGGCGGACACAGGGCACCGCCACGCAGCCGGCCCAACCTCGCCGCCCCGCTAACGGCCGCGGCCGACCGGGCAGCCAGCAGAGCATGGCCTGCAGCCGGCGTAACCTCGCCGCCGGAACACGGCGTCGGCCTGTGCTGCCACCTCGCACGGGTGTGCGGTGATGTCTAGCCAGCCGTAACGCAGGGTGACCTGGCCACCAGCGGCCGCCACGTTGTCGCGGCGAATATCCCGCCAGCGGCCCTCTGCCGGATGTGCGGCCCTGCCGTCGAGCTCGACTATCACCGAATACTCCTCGTACAGCGAGTCGCGGTACTGCGTCCTGCCACCCTGGCGAACCATTGCCTGCCGCTTGGCCTGCGGAAAGCCGTGCGGGCGTTCGACGTCACGCACATAGCGGTACTCAAGTACAGACAGCAAGCCAGCGCAGTCCGCGCTCACAGCCGCGGCGAGGTCGGCGCGCCAGCGCACCCGCTCACGTTGCTCCAGTGCCTGCGCTAGCTTGGCAGTCGTGGTTAGCCGCTGGCCAAGTGCACGCGCGACCCAGCCGTAAGCGTCGTCGCTCGTCCGGGCAGTGTCAGCCAAGTCGAGAACGGTTTCCTCGACCCGGGTCCGGGGCGGCAGCGCGGCAGGATGCAGCGCAGCGGCAGCGCGCGCCGACCGGTGCACGACGATTCCCGGCACTGCCTGGACGTGCTTGGCCGAAGGCACTGTGACATGGATGGCCGGAGCCGGAGAATTGATCAAGCCTGCCAGCTCGGCCGCGCTGTAGTAGCTCAGCATCGCCCCCGGCCCGGCATGAAGCACGGCCGCCCACAGCACTGCTTCCCGGCTTAGCTGGCCAGAGAAGACGGCGTAAACGCCCGTATGCAGGCGTTGCCAGCTTGCCCGCTGCAGCCGCCAGGACAGCGCCCTGTCGCTGAATCCGGCAGCCAGCGTCTGGCTCCGGCTCACAACGCCAGCTTGCCGTCCGGCTAGCCAGCGGAGGTCAGGCGGCAAGTCGTTCAGCATGCTCCGAGACTGCCCGCGGGCACCCGTCTGCTGCGCGACTGCGGCGATACCTGTGGACCGCCGGTTAACGTGGTGGATTTTCGACATGGGCATGTCGAAAATCCACCACGATCATGAATCGGCGGCTCGCTGCGTGCTAGGTACGGGCTGTTCTGCGCCCAGTTCAGCGCGCACCTGCGCGACCCCGGCCACCATCGCGGCCAGTTTCGCCTGCGCGATGTCGAGCGGCACGTGCCGCAGCCCGCAGTCCGGGTTGATGACGAGCCGGTCGGGGGAAACCACGCGCAGCGCCCTGCGGATCCTCGCCGCCACCAGGTCGGCCGACTCAACCTGCCTGGACTTCACGTCGATCACACCGAGCCCGAGGCCCCGGTCCCAGCCATGTTGCTCGAGGAGCCTCAGGTCGTCGTCGCCGGTGCGCGCGAACTCCAGCGCAAGCATCTGCACATCGGTCTGCTTGACCAGCGGGAACAGGAAGTCGTAGTGGCCTTCCCAGAGCGGCCGCGCGTACCGGTTTCCCCAGCAGACGTGCAACGACCAGCTGACCTCGGCACCCTCGGTGACCAGGTTGATCGCCTCGATGGCGAGCTCGACTTCCTCCGGGCGGCCGGCCAGGAACGGCTCGTCGATCTGCAGGATCTGCGCGCCGGCCGCGGCGAGCCGACCTGCCTCGGCCGCCAGTGTGCGGGCCAGCGCCCTGACCAGTTCGCCGTTGTCGCTGTAGCCGGTGTCGTCGATCCGTCGAGCAAGCGAGAACGGGCCCGTGATGGACACCTTGACCGGCAGGTCTGTGAGTTGCCGGACGAAGCGGAAGTCCTCCACCAGGCCCAGGTCGTCCGAGGCGTGCAGCGGCCGTGTCACGGCCGCGTCGAAGTAATCGAAGTAGTCGGTCTTGGCCCGCGGCCTGATTTCCACCCCGTTGATCCGCGCCAGCAGATAGTCGACGTCGTTGTCACGCCTGAGCTCGCCATCGGATATGACGTCCAAGCCGACCAACTGCTGATCGAGGACCGCGGCCTTGATCGCCATGTCGTGGGCCTCGTCCAGGTGGCGCTTGCTGATGCGGCCCGCATACCAGTCGTTACGCATCCTGCCGAGCCACTCGGGCACCGGGTACGAGCCGATCACAGTGGCCGGAAGCAGCCGCGTTCCGTTGTTCAATCTCGCACCTGCACCGTCAGTGTCTTGATGTTGGCGCCCGGCCGCTGGCCGAACGGCGCTATCTTCACGGCAAACCCGGCCCGACCGCCGACGTGCCGGAGCAACGGACCGTTCACCCAGTTCACCACGGAGCCGTCGTATTTCCCCGGTCCGTAGAAGCCCGCAAGGTACTGCCTGATGTCGGTCAGGAACAGGTCGTGGCACTGCAGCCGCCCGAACGGATGCAGTAGCGGCAGCGTGTGGGCGAAGCTCGACATCGCGCCGTTGTTCACGTGCATCCGCAGGTCACCGTCGGCCTCGAGCTGCGGACGCAGCAACTCGCCGGTTAGACCATCGGCGATCTGGTAGGCATCGAGCCCGGCCAGCGGGACGTAGCGCTCTTGCAGTCGCAGCGCGCCCCAGACGTCCCGCCAGAACGTCACCGCTTGCGCTGCACCCGGGAAGTGTTGCGGCAGCGCCTCGCACAGCAACTCCGGGCCCAGCTTGACTAGCTTGCTTGTCAGATCCGGCAGCCGGTCCGGGGACACGTTGAGCGAGGCGGCTATGCTCGCGGCCTCGGCCGCTGCCAGGTAGGCCCGCACCTCGACCAGGTAGGCCCGGCCGCCAATGCGTGCCACCTCGTCGCTCGGCAGGTTGTCGTAGACGTTGGAGATGTAGACGAGGAAGGCCTTCTCCCGCAGGAATCCCAGACTCATCGCGGGATGGGTAGCATCCACGACCAGCGCGGTGACATGCTCACCGTGATGCGCCACGGCCTTCATGGCCCGGCTGAGCACGTGCGGTGAATAGTCGCCCATCAGGTAGTGCAGGCGGCGGTAGTAGTCGCGGCTGTGCGCTGCCGACAGCGCCACGAATTCGTCCAGCCAGGTCCTGGCCTGGTTGCCATTGCCAACCCCGAGCTCGGCCACATAGAGCTCGGACGGCAGTGCAGCTCGCGCATCTAGGTCATCCCAGACCTTGAACAGCTCCAGTATCAGCTCGCGTGCGGCAGCGACGTTGCGCGCGTCGCTCTCGCCGCCCGGCAGCGCCTGCTCGTACTCGCGCCCGGTCGCCTGCTCCCAATAGGACAGGGCCTGCCAGTAGAGGGCGTTGAACTGCCAGATGCAGCTCTGCCTGCCGGGTACCCAGTCCTCGAGCGGGACCCGCCTGGAGCTTGCAGGGTTCTGGTGCTCGGCCAGCAACTGCCGAACCTTGGCGGACAGGTCGCTATCCGCAGCGCGACGCAGGTCGAGCGCGACCTCAAGGCCGGCCTCGCCGCCGTATGGCTGGCCGCTATCGGCAAGTTCTGCCGTTTCGTCGGCCGCCCGCCCGGCTTCGAGGATCGGGCGGTAGTCGACGACGTCGCGGAAGTTGGCCTTGTACTGAATCCAGTCGCACGTCAGCGTCAGCCTGGACAGGTCAACATCGCTGGCTGCGAGCTCGGAAACGACCGGCGCGAGCGCGCCGGTAAGGTCGAGCGGCTTGTCGCCCCGCAGCCTGCTGACAGGGCGTATCTCAACCCGCATGCGATTCTCCGCTCATGCCCGGGCCGCCGGATTGCACCGGAGCCGCAGCGCGCCCGAGACCAGCCCGGTCCAGGATCGCCGGAACCTTGTCCTCGCCGCCCGGAGCCATCACGTGCACCCCCGCAACCCCAGGGATCTCGCGAATGGCAGCGATGGTCTCGGCGCAGATGGCGATGCCCTCCTCAGCCGTCCGCTCGCTAGGCACCCCGCGCAGTCGGCGGGCCAGGTCCTGCGGAACCTGCACACCGGGTACGCGGCTCTCCAGGTGACCGAGTGCTCGTAGTGACAAGATCGGCCCTACTCCCGCCAGAATATGGCACTTCGCGTCTAGCCCAAGATCACGAACTGTGGCCATCCACCGCGCGAACCCGGGCACGTCGAAGACATACTGCGTCTGCGCGAACTGCGCGCCGGCGGCCACCTTCTTGCCCAGCCGGGCCGCGCGGAACTCCACCGGCGGAGCGCACGGGTTCTCCACGGCGCCGAGGAACACCGCTGGCGGCGGCTTGACCAGCAGACCCGAGAGCAACCGCCGCTCGTCGCGCATGGTGCGGACTACCCATAGCAGCTGGACGCTGTCCAGGTCGAACACCGGCTTGGCGCCAGGCTGGTCACCAAGCCGCGGATGATCGCCTGTCATCACTAGCAAGTTGCGTATGCCCATGGCAGCCGCGGATAGAACCTCCGACTGCAGCGCTATCCGGTTCCTGTCGCGGCAGGTTAGCTGCATGATGGGCT
>JASHSO010000538.1 GCA_030038715.1 Streptosporangiaceae bacterium | reverse complement strand
GCGCCCGGCTTCCTAGTCGGCGTGACCGCGCCGTCCGCCGACGATGTGTGGGCAGTCGGAGGCACCGACTGGTTCTCCCCGCAGACCCTAGCCGAGCACTGGAACGGCCAGTCTTGGACCCCGGTTGCCACTCCCAGCCTGGCGGACGGCGGCTTCTTCAACAGCATTGCGGCCACGTCAGCTGACAACGCCTGGGCGGTCGGCGGCATCGGCCCCGGTCCTGGCGTCGGGACCGCCAATGTCCCCTTGATCGAGCACTGGAACGGGCAATCCTGGAGCCTGGCGCAGTATCCCGCGCCTGCGGGCGGCCAGTTGCGGGCCGTAGCGGCGACCTCTGCGTCGAACGCCTGGGCCGTCGGCTGGATCGGTTCCGGGCCCGCAACGCGGACGCTGATCGAACACTGGAACGGCACACGGTGGCGCCAGATAGCCAGCCACGCGCCCGGCGGCTTCGGCACCCTGCAGGGCATAGCCGCGACCGGGCCCGATAACGCATGGGCGGTTGGCTACACCCAATCCGGGCCCGGCGGCAGCTACCAGTCGCTGACCCTGCACTGGAACGGCTACCGCTGGTCCGTGGTACCCAGCCCCAACCCGACCGGTCAGACCGACCTCATCGCCGTGGCGGCCGCGTCACCGCAGGACGCCTGGGCGGTCGGGTACACCAACCCCAACGTCTGCTCGAACGGCGGCCCCCAATGCGGGACCGCGGCCTTCCACTGGAACGGCAGCAGCTGGGCAGCGGTGCCCAGCGCCAACCCGCCCGCCGGCTACCTGAACGCATTTGAAGATGTGGTCATCATCTCGGCCGACAACGTGTGGGCAGTGGGCACGACCGACTGGGCCTCCACCCTGATCGAGCACTGGAACGGCAGCACCTGGGGCTGGCACCTGCCCCGCTAACCCCGCTGGGCGAGCCGCGTTTGCGCTGTCGGCCAGCGGCGTTCAGTGCTGCATGAGCCCCTGCGTAACGAGCGCGGCGGCGGCCGGGCAGCCCTTGGTGAACCCGAAGAACGGGCCGAAGTCCCGAGTGCCGGTGAAACCTGGGAGGTATAGGCCCGGGAGGCTGGTCTGGAACGTCTCGTCGAGCACCGGGAACCCGTCGGCGACCTCGATGTCGTCGAGCACCTCGGCGAGGTAGGGGACGCGATCAAGCTCTGCCTTGTACCCGGTGGCCAGCACGATCCGGTCAGCGCTGAGTTCGGTACCGTCGCTCAGCCGTACCCGTGCCGCACCCGAGTTCTCGGCCGCTACCGAAACGACCGACGTTCCCGGGCGCCGACAGAACCTGTCCCCTTGCAGCCGGGGCGTCAGCCACCACTCCAGGGTTAGCCTGCCCACCTCCCAGAACTGGCGCGCGATCGCCTGCTGTTCGGAGGGGGGGAGTGTCCGCCACCAGTCCGGCTTGGCAAGCGTCTGGTCGAGGTAGGGATCGACGAACTTCCAGCTGACCCGCTCGAAGCGCGGCACGTCGTGCCGGTGCACGATGTCGATCCGCTCGGCCCCGTGCTCGCCGACCAGCGCGGCCCACTCGTACGCGCTCTGCCGACCGCCGACAATCAGGACCCGGGCGCCGTCGAAGTCGTCGAACCGGACAAGCTCGCAGGTGTGCGAGCACAGCGCGGCTGCAAGCGATGTGCTCCAGTCGGGCCGGTTCTGGAAGTAGCGCACGCCCGGCGCAGCCACCACGGACTCGGCTGCCAGCGTTTGCCCGTTGTCGAGAGCCACGAGGAAGGAGCCGTCGCCGTTCCTGCGCAGTGCGGTGACCAGGCACTCCTGCACCTCGACGTGCTTGTGCCGCTGGAACCAGCTGGCGTAGTCCAGGAAGACCGCGATCGGGACCGGATCGATGTCCGCGGCAGCGATTCCGCGCTCGGCAAGGAACGCCTCAAAGGTGTGCACCTGCGAAGCATCTAGATGCCAGTCGGGGCCGGAGCGCAGGTACATGCCGGCCGGCATGTTGTCGGTCCAGAAGCTCAGCGGGCGGCCGACCACCACCGTTTCGATGCCGGCCTCGATGGCCGCTGCCGCCGTAGCGATGCCGTAAGGGCCCCCGCCGATCACGACCAGCACCGCTTGCCTCCATGCTTCAGGCGCAAAACCTGCGTCACCGCAACGAACTTTACGCTTAGCGGGGGCCACGGCAGGTCCGCGGAGCCCGGTTCGGCCCGCAGACTGCCGGGAACCAGGCCGGCGGGCGCCGGCCGACCGCGTACCGAGATGTCTTCGGACGGCACCCGCCTCCGCCGTCCTCGTTAGCCGTGTCGGCTGCCTGCCTAGTCTGGCCCGGCGTCAAGGACCTGGAGGCGGGCCGTCCATTTCTCTTCGATGTGAGCGTATTTCCAGATGAGGATCGCTGCGATCCACGTCACGAGGAACATCCCGACGATGACGAACCCGGCCGTGTTGATGTTGAAGTTGTACATGAAACCCCAGAAGCCGCTGGTCTGGCTGACCCCGTGGACTTCGAGGGGGACGAGGCTAAGGGTCTCGATGCCGCCGATGAACATGCAGATAGCCACCGACAGGCCAGTAATGGCCAGGTTGTAGTAGACCTTGCGGACTGGGTTGAAGAAAGCCCAGCCGTAGGCGACGTTCATGAACAGCCCGTCGCTGGTGTCCATGAGTGACATACCAGCGGTGAACAGGATGGGCAGGGCGAGGATGGCCTGCCAGGGGATGTGCTCGGAGGCCAGCAGCGCGGTGGTGGTCAGCAGAGCGACCTCGGTGGCCGTGTCGAAGCCCATGCCGAACACCACGCCGACCGGGTACATCTGCCACTCTTTGTCGATGGCGTTCATCCACTTCCCGAAGAAGCGGTAGAAGAACCCGCGCTTATCGAGCTGCCGCTCCAGCTCGGCCTCGTCGTACTCGCCGCGCCGCATCGCTCGGAACACGCGCACGATCCCGGCGAGAATGACCAGGTTGAGCAGCGCGATCAGGAACAGGAAGGCCGCTGACACGATTGTGCCGAACGTGCCGCCGAACGATTCCAGCGAGGAGTTGGAGTGGGTGACGGCGGGCAACACCGTCTTCTCGGCGAGGATGATCCCCACTCCGATGGCGATCACGATCGTGGAGTGGCCGAGAGAGAAGAAGTAGCCGAAGCCGAACGGCCGGGGCTTTCCGGTGCCCTGACGCTGGTTCATCGCCTTGCGGGTGGTGTTGTCGATCGCCGAAATGTGGTCGGCGTCGAAGGCGTGCCGCAGCCCCAGGGTGTAGGCAGTGACGCTCAGCCCGACCCCGAACAGCTTGTAATGCGCCGGCAGCACGTAGGCGACGAACACCGCGAACCCGAGCACGTGCAGGAACAGGATCGACCCGTACATGCCGAGGACACGCCGCCGCTCGGCGCCGGTCATCTCGGCGAACGACGCGCGCACCATCGCGGCCAAGCCGGGTCTTCCGGTCGCGGCGACAGCGGACATGGACACCTTCTGGTCGGACGCGGCGCGGATGCCGCCTTGCTCGCACGGTAACCGAACTGCAAAAGAGTCGCAAGTACGTGTCATACGCATCTGCCGGAAACCTGTGAACTGCGCCCAGTCTCGTGCTGCGCACGGCGCTGGCTCTGCGGGGAGCGCTCAGCCGGGTGCTGGTGACCACTCGGGAGCCGCCGGGGAGTCTGATGGTCAGCATGCCCTGCTCAGCTAGTTGCTCGTAGCACCGTGGCGCAGCCGTCGACTCCGGGAGTGACGCCGCTGCCGACGACAGCGGTGGTCCCCGTTGTGTCCAGGCAATAGCCGCCGAATCCCGCGGGCAGGGAGTAGACGGCGCCGGTCCCCGGGTCCTGCTCCAGGTTGTTGCCGCCGAGCGCCGCGATCGCGTGCTGGCCAGTGTCCAGGCTGCTGGCCTGGATGCTCTGGTAGACGCGGGTCTGCAACTGCTGCATCGAGCTGCCCCACTGACCGATCAGCTGCCCGCTTTGAGCGAACCCGGCCGCGTCGGTGTCGCCGATCTGCAGCAGGATTTGTTCTTCCTGCTGGTACCGGCCGGCCAGCTGGCTGGCGAGGTTGCTCCAGAAGACCGCGGCGGGGTGGAACGAGCCGAGTACCTGGCTGCAGACTGCCTGCACTTGGCGGGCCTGACCGGATGGTGCCTGGCACGCGCCGAGCAGCGCCACGCTAGTCCAGCCGCTACCGCTGCCCGAGGCTAGCAACGGGTTGCGTACCGACAGGACCGTGATGAACCCGCTGGTGCTCAGTGGCTGGCCCTGCGCTACACCGGCCACCCGGAACGCCGCTGAATCGGAGGATGTCGCAGTCAGCACGGGCGTGCCGAAGCTGGCCGACTGGCCGAGCGCCGTGAGGATGACCTGAAGCGCCTGCTGGGGAGTCCACGGCCGGCTTGAGTCCTGCAGCTGCGTCTGCACTGCAGCCGAGCTGCAGGTGGTGAGGTTGGGCGCAGTGAACGGGTCGGCCTCGTATGCCTGGTCGCAGCTGTCCTCCTGTTCTTGGTAGCGGAGGTCGGAAACGACGATGCCGGGGAACACATCGATGCTGCTAGTCGATCCGCCGCGGGTGAGCTTGAGGAAGTCCGTGCCCGCCACCGGCTGGGCAGACCAGCCAACTGGAACTCCGACGGTGTAGTCGCCCTGTGGTGATGGGCGCAGCGCCAGCTGCGACGCCGGGACGGTCGTGGCCCCGGCCGGCCCGCCTGACTGGCCAGTGCCGCAAGCCGCTAGCCAGCAGCCCGCCACCGCGATCAAGGCGCCCATCGTGACGGCCTTGCCGCCGAGCAGGCCAGCGCGCCGACCATTGCCTGGCCGGGTAGCGCCGGGGCGCGCCTAAGCGGCCTGCCCCCGCTCCTCCGGTACGTGCCCGTTGGCGAGGTCGGTGATCTGCGCGTACATGGCTCCCCACCTTTCTGGCTGGACTGGTGTCGCGTGGCGACAGAAAGGACGGTAGGCAGGCTCGTGGAGCGGCACATCGGCGTCTCCACCCGTCTTTAGAGATCGGCACTCAGCGTTCATAGGGGTAATCACCTACACGTGCGTTAGCGCGGTTACCCGGCCGCCTTTCGGCAGCCGGCAGCTTCTGGCAGGCTGGGTGCGCTAGGCACTGCCAGGGTCGGGCGCCTGGCCGCCGACAGCGCGGAGCCCGGTGCCAGGTAAGGGCGGCGCGGGCCGCCGGGGGTCGATGGACGTGCAGCGCACTGCCCTCCGGGTAGATCGGAGCCAGGTGCTGCGCACCGCGCGCCGGATGGTGCGGCGGCTGGCGAGCGGCCGGGGCGGCGCCGTGCTAGTGGTCGGGGAGGCCGGCATCGGCAAGACGTGGCTGCTGGCCGAGGCCTCGCGGTGGGCGGCACGGCAGGGCGTGCTCGTGGTCCGCTCCACGGCGCTGCCAGTCGCCGAGCCGCTCCCCTACGACCTTGTCGCGGAGATGCTACGCGGCTTGCAGCGGGCCGACCGCCTGCGCCAAGCCAGGATGCCGCGCGGCCCCGAGGCGTTCCAGGTTCTCACCCGGCATCTCGGCCTGGCGATTGCTGATGGTCCAGTGCTCCTAGTGGCCGATGACCTGCACTGGTCCGACGCGGCCAGCTTGGACCTGCTCCGCTACGCGGTAGCCCGGATGGCCGACCTGCCGCTTGGCTGGCTGCTGGCGGCCCGGCCCGGCAACGCGGCGGCCCTCCTCGGCCACGACCTCGTGCGTGACGGCCTATGTGCGCGGATCGAGTTGGAGCCCTTCACTGTCGGCGAGCTTGAGAAACTGTTCCGAGGGCACCTGACAGCAGTACCCGATCCGTCGTCCGCAGCGGCACTGCTGCACCATCGCACCGGCGGCAATCCGTTCCTGGCCATGGAGGTGATCGGGTCGGCTCTCGCCGCTGACCAGCCAGACACTGACGGACCCGAGCTCGTAACGCGCACGCCGGACTCGGTCGGGTGGTGGTTGGCTGGCCGGCTGGCGAACCAGCCTGCGGAAACCGCGGACGTGCTCGCCTGGGCGGCGCTGCTGCCTGAGCCGATCCGAGAGGACCAGCTCCAGGCGGTCTGCCCGGCGCAGCCAGAGCTCATGGCGGTCGCGCTCCAGCAGTTGTGCGCTGAGCAGCTGCTCGACCCTGGGCAGGGCGGGTGGCGGTTCCGGCATGTCCTAATCCGTGACGCGGTCCTGGAACGGCTTACGCCTGCCGACCGGGCCCGCAGGTCCGCGGCTGCCGCTGCGGCGCTAGCTGGAGAGCCGGCCACCGTCCTTGCGCCGCTGCTCGCTGCCGCCGGACTACTGGCCGACGCGGCCGCCGCCTACCTCACCCTGGGTGACGAGGCGCTCCGCCGGTCTGGGGGACGCGACGCGGATCAGTTCTACCGGCAGGCACTGGACCTTGCGCGGCAAGCAGCGGCGGCCAACATGGAGCAGGACGCGCTGGCTGGCCGGGTGCTGGCCCTGCTGCGCAGCGGCGAGCCAGAGTCGGCGCGGCGGCTGGCCGATGACCTGATCGGCCGGATGCGCCGGGCAATGCCAGGCGACTCACGGCTGCTGGTGTTCCTGTCCCGGTACGCCCTGGCGCTTGAAGACTACGTTTCGGACCTCGACGGGGCGGTGGCGGCGGTCACGGCAGTAGCCGATCTGATACCAGCCGCGTCCGGACGTCCGCTGGCTGAGGGACTGCTAGCGCGCGCGTTCGTGCTAACCATGGCTGGGCAGGCGACGGAAGGGCTGGCGCATGCCGAGCGTGCGGTGGCACTGGCGCGCCAGCTGGGTGACCAGGAACTCGAGGCCAGAGCGCTCAATCGGCTCGGGCTGGCGGTCGGTGAGGCACGCTCGGCCAGCGAGGGAATGACGCTTCTTGAGTCTGCTAGGGGTCTAGCCGAGGCGGCGGGTCTGGACAGCGAAGTTGCCCTGGCGTGCCTGAACCTGTCACATCTGGCCGGCGCCTGCGGCGATCCTGCCGCCATGCGCGACTGGGCCCTACGCGGGCTGCAGGTCCCCGGTGCCGGCGCCGTTGAGTCCCTGCTAAGAGGCAACGCCGGGGATGCTTGGATGGACCTCGGTGACCTGGACAAGGCGCTGGCCTATCACCTGGCCGCACGATCGGTGGCGGCCAGCGCCGGCCAGCTAGCCGAGGCTAGGGCGGTGCTTGGTCAGTGCCACGTCCTCGCCCTCAGAGGGGACCGGGCCGAAGCCCGCCGCCTGCTGAACGCGGTTAGCTTCCGGACCGGCAGCTTCGAGCACCAGCGCAAGATCGAAGTTCAAGCCATTGTCGATGAGGAGGAAGGCTGCCTGACCGAGGCTATGGCCGGCTATCGAATCGGCTCCGCCTGGCAGGGCTACCCGCACACCGCCTGGTGCCTGGCCGGACTAGTGCGAACCGCCGCGTCGCTCGGCCAGGTCCCTACCGCGCGACGGGCAGCCAAGCAGCTCCAAGCAATCGCCGCGTCCTGGCCGGCCGCCGGATGGATGGCGGTCGCCGCTCGCGGGTGGCTGGCGGTGGCCGACGGCGATGCCGGCACCGCCGCGAGCTGGTTGCTGGCCGCCGCCGACCGCAGTCCCGAGGCCTTCGATGCCTCCCGGCTCAGGCTGGCAGCCGGGTTGGCCAGCCGGGATCGCGCTCAGGTCGCGGCCGCGTGCGCCACCCTGGAGGGGATGGGCGCGCTCGCTGCGGCCGAGCGCGGTCGGGCCGATGCGCGAGCCGCCGGCCTGCGGCTGGCCGGGCCCCGTCAACGGCGCCAACACGGGCCGCTGACCGGCCGGGAACAGCAGATCGCCATGGCCGTCGCGAGCGGGAAGACCAACGCCGAGATCGGCGCCGAGTTGTACCTGTCCGCCCGTACGGTCGAGCACCACGTGACCAGCATCTGCACCAAGCTGGGCTTTCGCTCCCGGGTCCAGATCGCGGCTCAGATCGCTGCCGGGCAGCTCCCCGGCAGCCCGCCGGCAGCCCGCCGCCCGCCGGACCCTGACACTGCCTGTCGTACCGTTACGTGCTGACTGCAGAAGATTTGGCACGGCATGGCGACGAGGTCATGACGACGTGGTAAGGCCTAGCGCGACAGCGTTAGGTGCAGTTGGCTCCCGCACAGACGTAGTGGAGCGTCGGGAAGGGCAGGCGTGGAAGTCTCTATCGCCGGAGGCAGCGCCGCTGGCTTGTTCGCCGCGCTGTTGCTGGCGCGGGCCGGGCACCACGCCGTCGTGCTCGAGCGTGACCGGCTGGAGCCCGCTCCCGACGTCGAATCCGCCGCCGAGGCGGCGTTCCGCCCGTCGGCGCCGCAGATCGTGCAGCCCCACATCGTCATGGCCCGCTGCCGCCAGCTTCTCATCGACCGGCTGCCTGACGTCTACGGCGGGCTGCTTGCAGCCGGAGTGGCCGAGGCCCCGCTGTGGACCCAAATGCCGGAATCGCTGTCCGAGACCACGGCCCGGGCCGGGGACGAGCAGCTAACTCCGATGATGACCAGGCGGTCCACCATCGACTGGGTCCTGCATCGGGCCGCGGCGGCCGAGCCGCGGGTCACGCTCCGGTACGGGGTGAAGGTCACCGGTCTGCTGGCGATCCCCGGGCAACGGCCGCACGTGACAGGCGTGCACACAAGCCAGGGCGACCTGCCCGCCGACCTGGTGGTCGACGCCACCGGCCGTCGCTCACCGGTCGATGACTGGCTAGCGCAGATCGGCGCCCGGGCCACAGTCACCCGACAGGCCGAGTGCGGGGTGGCCTACTTCAGCCGGCACTACCGGGCTCGGCCGGGCACTGTCCTGCCCGGCCTCCTGGCTACCCGGGTAGTCGTGGCCCTCGACGAATTCCTGGCCGGGAAATGGGGCGGTGACAACGGCGCCGCGCAGCTGGTGGTGGCGCCGCTGGCTGCCGATCGCCGATTCCGAACGCTCAGGGACCCGGAGGTGTTCACCGCCGTTCTGCGGACCGTCCCGGTCTACGCGGCATGGCTCGACGCGATGGACCCGATTACCGAAGTCTTCCCGATGGCCGGGCTGCACAACACGCTGCGCCGCCTGGTGGTCGACGGGACTCCTGTTGCCACCGGTCTGCACGCGATCGGCGACTCAGTGTGCACGACAAACCCGACCCTCGGCCGCGGCCTCGCTCTGGCCCTCTCCGGCGCCGCCGACCTAGTGGATACCCTCAGCAGGCACGCCGGGGACCCGGCCGCGCAGGCGCTCGCCCTGGACCGCCTAGTCGGCCAGCACGTGCTGCCGTTCTACGAAGACCAGGCCGCGATCGACGCCGCGCGGCTGGCTGTGATGCGGCACACCATCTTCGGAACGCCGCGGCCAAAGCCGCCCGAAACCCGCGGCCGGGTGAGCTATCCGCAGCTCCGCGTGGCCGCCTACTACGACCCGACGGCCTTCCGCGCGTTCTGGAAGATCAACGGAATGGTCTGCCCGCCCGAGCAGGTCTACACCGATCCGGAGGTCGTGGCGTGCACTCGGGAAACGCTCAGGCAGCACGGCAGCGGGCCACCGATCGCGCAGCCCACCCGCGGGCAGCTCCTCGCCGCCCTGGCGCAGTAGCAGCCTGCCTGGAACGTCAGGCGACCTGCGGCTGGGGCGCTTGCAACAGCCGGGCGAGGCGGCGGCTGACGGTGATGACCATTGCCCAGCACACTATGGCGTCGTGCCGGGCGGGCGTCCGGTGGTGGCGCTCATCCTGAATCCCCCGCTCATAAGGCCGGTACCAGGATGTGCGACGTGGATCGCCGCCACGATCTGCTGCGTGGTCGGAAGCTGCAGTCGGCATGCCGGACTCATGCCGGGAGGCTGCCCGGTCACGTCGATGCCGTTGATAAGCAATGTCGGCGACGGTAGCGATCCTTCGGCCTCCTCGATCGCAGCGCTTAGTCCAAGGCCGGCTAGCACTACCTCGACATCACTTCGCAGGCGGTCGACCAGCGGGCAGCCTGGGAAGTGGACGATGCGAATCCGCATGTCCTCGGGCTGCCTGCCGCCGATCGCGCGACCGGCCGCCTGCCAAGAGCTCATCGGCCCGGCCTGCCAGCGATCCACCCCAGCTCACTGCACGCGGCACGGCACTGCGCGAACGCGTCGGCGACGCTCAGCACCTGTCCCTCGGGATGGTCCGCTGCCCAGGCCGCCGCCGCTGAGGCCGACGCGAAGAAGTGACCGTGGTCGCAGATGTCGGACCGCAGGCCCCCGACCAGAGTGCTGCGGAGTATCTGCGACACGACCGCCCTAGCCGGCGTAACCGTGGTGACGCCGTCAGGCGTGATCTCAACGCGGATCGGCACGCCAGTCGCAGGGCAGGTGGATTCCGCGACCGCGTCCTCCCCGAGGATGACGGTGAAGAACAGCGTGTCGGATGCACACCAGGTGTACAGGGTCTTGCCGCCGACCAGGAAGCGGTAGTCGGTCGGCTGCCGCGTCAGTCCGAAGCCGACCAGGCGGCCGGCGTCGTCCCACTCCGCGCCGGGCTGGGCGCGCACTACACCTGCCAGGTCGGCGCCTGGCTGGCCGGCCGCATCCGTCAACTCCTCGAGGCCGACCGGCTCTCCCCGGGCGAGCAGGCGGATGAGCTCCGGGATGGCCGTGAACCCGTTTACGCCCGACAGAAAGGCCGCGTTGTTGCAGCAGGACGGCTTGGTCACCGGACGTCTCCCTCGATGACGGCGTCGGCCCCTAGCGATTCGAGCAACGGGCACTCACGCATGCCCGGTATGCGATCGCAGGTGACGGCGAGCTGTTGGAGCGAGGCCGCCATCGCCGCCAAACTGGCGATCTTCGCCTCAAGCTGCGCGACCTTCTCGCTTGCCATCGCCTTCGCCGCGTCGCAATTGCGGGGTCCGCCGTTCGCCAGCTCTAGCAGCGAATCGATCTCCTCCAGCGAGAAGCCGAGTCGCTGGGCGCCCTTCACAAACCGGACGGTCCGAACCGCCTGAGCGTCGTAGGCACGGTAACCGGCGCCCGAGCGTTCC
>JASHSO010000537.1 GCA_030038715.1 Streptosporangiaceae bacterium | reverse complement strand
ATCCGCTGGAGACTGTGCGGTTCCCGGCCGCGGACCTGGCCGGGATCGCCGCAGGCTTTGGCTGTGCCGCCGTTACGGTGCGAAGCGTGGCCGATCTGGAACCGGTGAGGCAATGGCTGGCCGGCGACCGGCCCTGTCCTGTTGTCATTGACGCGAAGGTCACTGCCGACCACGGCGCCTGGTGGCTTGAGGAGGCGTTCCGCGGGCACTGAGATCTGTCAACCTTAGGCCGGCCGACGGCCATCGCGCCGCCGGCCGGCCCAGTAAGCACCTCCGCCGCTGCTGCTCAGTGACGGGTCAGACCTTTTCCTTCTCCAATTCCCGGTCGACGCCGCCGCCCTCCGCGTGCGCCTTGTGGTGGTGGTCAGGCACGACAGGCTCCCCAGGGATAGACCCGAACGCCGCACCGGCTTCCGGCTCCTCGGTCGGATAGGCGACCTCGCCGTGCACGGCTATATCCCCGGCCAGCAACTCGGCGTCCGGCATCCGCAACGGTGTGAAGAACTTGATCACCCGCAGGATCACGTAGGTCACCAGGCCATCCCAGACGATGACGGTGAGCGCCGCGCCAGCCTGGATGAGCAGCTGCTTCGGATGCCCGTAGAACAGGCCGGCCCCGCTGACACTCGACGTCTTGCCGATGCCGAGGTAGACGATCATCTTCGGGTCGGCCAGCAGGCCGACTAGGAGACCGCCGAGCAGGCCGGCGAACCCGTGCGTGTAGACAACACCGAGAGCGTCGTCGACTTTGTTAAATGGCCAGACCTTCCGCGGCAGGTATGCGAAGAGCGTCCAGACGACAGCCGAGTCCACGAGGCCTATCACGATGGCGCCGACTCCGTTGACGTAACCCGCGGCTGGCGTGATGCCGACAAGGCCGCAGATCATGCCGTTCACCCCGCCGAGGAACGTGGCCTTCTTCTCCTTGCCGAAGGTCATGTCCATGACGATCCAGGTCATCATGGCCACGGCCGTGGCGAGGTTGGTGTTCACAACGGCAGCTGTCGCGTCAGCTCCGGCGAAGTACGGGTCGCCTCCGTTGAAACCGTTCCAGCCAAGCCACAGGATGCCAGCGCCGACCGCTATGAATAGCAGGTTGTTAGGCACCGCCTTTTCACGGTCGCGCGCCAGCCGGGGCCCGACCATAGCCGCCGCGACGAAGCCGGACACGCCGGCAGCCAGGTGGATTACGTAACCGCCGCTGAAGTCCAGCGCGCCCTTCTGCGCCCAGAAACCCCCGCCCCAGAGCAGGAAAGCGTTCACTGCGTAGGCGAAAGTGATCCACAACGGTACGAAGATCAGCCAGACCTTGAACTTAATCCGGCCGATGACGCTGCCGACGAACAGGATCGGGGTGATAGCGGCGAACACGAATTGGAAGTAGACCAGCGATCCCTCAGGGAACCTGAAGTTCGGCATCAGGCCTTTGAGCAAGGGGATGTTCGCCTGCGCCTGTTCCCCGGCCTGTCCGACGACGGCGGCGGGCTTGCCGACGAATGTCGAGATCCAGGGCGAGCCAAACCCCATCTTGAATGCCCACAGCACCCAGACGATCAGGGTCAGGCAGAACGCTGCGAACACCATCATCATGGTGTTCACCGCCCACTTCCGCTGCACGATGCCGCCGTACAGCACAGCCAGGGCTGGAATGCTCATCAAGCCGACGAGCGTCGCGGCCGTCATCTGCCAGGCGTTATCCCCGGAAACGAGCCAGCTTGCGTAAGGACTAAACACTCTCCTCCTCCAGAGGATGAAGCGAAGGGCTGCCGGGTCGCGAGGCGACGGCGACTAGCACGGTCCCAGCCGACCGCTTCGGTTCGGTCAAGGTACGGTTCATGTGTCCCACGGGTTCGTTACCGCCGGATTTCACAACCGTTACGTCAGCCGTACAAGGCACGCCGCCAGGGCGGCATTGTTAAGCCCTTGTTTCCCGTCTGGACTATCTAGCCCCGCTGTCGAGGACCCTGCACCACGTCAGCCTGCCTTCTGGGCCAACAACGGTGCCCCAGCTATCCGCCAGCGCATCCACGAGCAGCAACCCATAACCGTGTTCCGCGCCGTCACCAGGGGCAGCAACCCATGGGCTGGCCGGACCGCCGTTGTCGCAAACCTCGATGAGCACTCCGGTCGGACCCGGACACAGAGCGAGGGTCACGGTACCGCCCGGCAGGGCGGACAGACTGTGCATGACTGCGTTGGTGACTAACTCGCTCACCAGAAGCGCAACCGTATCCAGGGCCGGGTGCGCGGCGCCGAGCAGGTCGCGCGCGAGCCGACGCGCAGTGCTTGCTGACTCCGGCAAGCCAGGCAGGACACGCAACAGCGGGAGGCTTGCCTGGCTCCGTGGCTGCAGGCTGGCGGCCGGGCGCACGTCGTCGGTCACCCTGCTCCCCCGCACTCAGCCCCGGCTAGCCAACTCCCCGGCAGCGGCCCGTGCGCCGGTCGCAGATCCATGGTCATAGCCACGCTCCCGTTCGCGTCAGGCCGCGCTGCGGCCAGGGCCGGGGGTAGAACCAACGTGGTGACGACCATAGGGACGGGGCCATTACCGGCCTGTTGCCTAGGCGTAACAGGCGCCTGTACCGGATGAAATCAGATAAGGCAGGACCTATCTTGGTTTCATGGCAGCTGCGATAGCATGCGGCCATTCCTCCTTGCGGAGGCGCAGCGTGGAATTCCGGATTCTCGGCTCGCTGTATGCCGACGCGGGCACCGGCAGCGGCCCGGCGGTGATACGTCAGCCGCTCCCGCAGTCGGCATTAGCCGTCTTACTGCTGCGCGCGAACCGACCCTGCCAGCGAGACTGGCTCATCGATGCTTTGTGGGGCAGCGAGGCCCCGGCGTCTCCAGAAGCCTCACTTCGCGTGTGCATCAGCAGGTTGCGCCGCGCTCTCGGCAACTGCGCGGTGCGGCTGGAAAGCGTCGGCCCGCCGGGCGGCCGAGCACCTGGCCACCGCCAGCAGCGCGGATACCTGATGCGAGTCCGCCCGGGCGAGCTGGACGTCGAGGAGTTCGCTGATCTCGCTGCGCACGGCCAGGCACAGCTTGACATGGGTAACCCGGCGGCCGCAGCCGCAGCGCTAGTCCAGGCCTTGGCGCTATGGGCGGACCCGGCGCTTCCGCACCTGCCTGACACTCCGATCGTGCGGGCCTTGGCCAGCCGACTGCACGATCAGCGTCGAGCGGCGATCGACGCGCTCGTCGATGCCCGGCTCGCCGTCGGCGAGCACGAGCATGTCCTCGGGCAGCTAAGGGCTGCTGCCCAGGCAGACCCGAGCCGAGAGCGGACCGCTGCACAGCTGATGCGGGCTTACCGTGCCCTCGACATGCGCACCGAGGCGCTGGAGGTCTATCAGCGCACTCGCGCGGCTTTGCTCGCCGAGCTTGGCGCAGAACCAGGCCCGCTCCTGGTCCTGCTGCACAAGCTAATACTCGCCGACCTGGCCGCAGACGATCCCGCGACGCAGCTGGCCAGGTTGCCGCAGGCCGCGCCCAGACAGCCAGCCTGGCAGGTTCCCGCGCCTCCGCCTGACTTCGCTGGCCGAGCCAACGAGATCGCCTCGATCGTCGACAAGCTCACCGGACCCGGAGTTCCCGTCGCGGTAATCGCCGGAGGACCTGGCACCGGGAAGAGCGCGACCGCGGCCGCCGCAGCTCTCAACGTCCGCGAAAAGTTCCCTGACGGGCAGCTCTACGCCGAGCTCGGCGGCGTCGCACAGCCGCGCGATCCTCAGGACGTACTGGCCGACATCTTGTGCAGCCTGGGCGTGCCCTCCAGCCGCATTCCGCCCGCTGGCCAGGCACGAGAGACGCTTTACCGGTCTTTGCTTGCGGGCCGCCACGTGCTAGTGGTCGCCGACGACGCGGCGACCGCCGCCCAGGTCCGACCGCTTATTCCCGGCTCCAGCGGTGCTGCCGTACTCGTATCCAGCCGTAGCCTGCTGACCGGGCTCGCCGGGGCCAGCATCCTGGAACTGGGTCAGCTGCCCGACAGCGATGCGCTTTCGCTGCTCGGCTCGGCTGCCGACGCAGCAGAGAGCTCGGACGCCCATCGAGACGCGGCCACGGCCGTCGTGGCGGCCTGTGGGGCTCTGCCTTTGGCGCTGCGAGTTGCGGGGGCCGTGCTTGTAGCGCGGCCCGGACTAACCGTCGCAGGGCTAGCGAGAGAGCTTGAGGGCGGCCATGTTCTCGATGTGCTGACCGCCGAAGACATCTCTGTCGGCGACACGATCGGTTCCAGCTATTGCGCCGTCAGCGCTGCAGCACGCCGGGCACTGGCCCTCGCGGCAACCAACCTGCCGGCCGACATACCTAGCTGGGCGCTGGCGGCCCTGGCTGACGGTGATACGAGCATCGCCACCGAGCTGGTATCCGTCGGCCTAGTCTCGGTGGCAACGGCCGAGCCTGGCAGCTCCCGCTACCAGATGCACCCGCTGACCCGGGCCTACGCAGCCAAGCGCGGCCAGCAACGGTCGGGCCAGGACCGGGAAGCCCTTACCCGCATGCGCGCGAGCTGGCTGTACCGCGCAGACCGGGCCGCAGCACAACTGCCAGCCCTGCCGTTCCTCACGGCTCCGCCGCCACTTCCCGCAGTCTCTGCACAGCGAACAGTCGACGAGAACCCTGACTGGCTGCAGAAGGAGCGAGTCAACCTACGCGCGCTCACCCGGTATGCCTGCGACTCCGGCGAGATCGGTGTCGCGATCGCGTTCGCCGCCCGGCTTCTGCCTGCCCAATGCATCACGGGCGCTTATGCCGATGCGATCAGCATGTGGCGCTCGATTCGTTCGGCAGCCGCCAGCGCGGGAGATGCCATTGCGGAAGCGCGGGCGTCCTACTATCTCGGCGTCGCCCTCGCGGACAGCCATGAGCAACTCGACGAAGCGACGCACCTGCTGGCAGCCTGTAGCCCGCAGCTCGAGCGCGCCGGGGATCAGGCTGCCGCGGCAATGGCGTACGGCTTGCTAGCACGGTGCGCCAGTGTCGCTGGGAGACATGCCGGTGCCCTTCGGTCGGCACGGCGCTCATTGCAGGTCGCCCAGGGTGAGCAGGCAAGTGCGCTGACAAGCTGCGTCGTATCAGCGGTTCTCGGGGTGACTCTCGCCCGGGTCGGGCTAGTCGAGTCAGCTGAGGAGCATTGCCGACAGGCCTGGCGCCTGGCGGGCTCGCTCGGTGAGCCGGCCTACGAGGCGTTTGCCATCAGCGCACTGTCGCAGGTCCTCATCCTGAGCGGCCAGCATCTCGCGGCGCTAGGCCTGTGCAGCATGGGAATCGGACTCGCTCGCGGATACGGCAGCGACGTCGTGGCCGCTCGCTTCATGCTTCTGGAGGGCCGCGCACAGCATTGTGCTGGCAACACCGCCGCGGCCATTGCCAGCTTGCAGTCGGCGCGGAAAGGCTTCCGCGCGGCGGGCTGCGCAGCTGAAGAGATAACCGCGAGCACGTTGCTGGCGGCCTGCAGCGACCAGTCTGGCGATTACCAGCAAGCGGCGGCCGACCTGGACTACCTCACTCAGGCGCTGACGATACGCGGGATCGCCGACTCAGGGAACAAGGCCCTGGCTGCGCGAGCGCTTGCCGGATTGGCGGTGACTGCCCTGCACACACGAGCCAGTCGACCATCCTCATAGCAACTTGAGCAAACCGTCGAGAACCCGCTCTAGAACCTCGGGATCGTCCATCCGGCGTATGTTGCGCATCGCCAGCGGCCCTCCAGCAAGCCGTAGTGGCAGGTCGGCTGTGGTGAGTCGAGGCTGGTCGGCCGCGCCACCCGCGCAGCCTCGCGCACTGGTCGAGGAGACCGTTGTCTCATCAACGACGCTGCCGCCATCAGTAACGCCACTGTGCGTGGCCGCCAAATTGACCACCTTGTCCGTACGCTCGTCCATGGCCGGGACGCTAGACCGCATCCTGTTACCGGGCTGTTGCCCAGGTATCACCCAGTGCCAACCGGACCGACTACTGCCACTCCCAATAGAAGCCGGCCACAGTTTTCTCGACCGAACGAAGATAGCGATGCACCGAGTGCTGGCTGTCCGGTGACATCTCCTGCTGGTCGAGTATGCCGCCCTCGATGCCATCCCACCTCGCCCACCACACGTGCGCAGGCATCCGATGGGGGTGAAACTCAACCCGCATGTCAACGTTCTCGATTTCGCGCATAACCGCCCGTCGGTACTGACGCTCATCAGGGTCGCGCGGGTCTCCCGGGAAGCGATAGGTGATCCAGTACTCAAGGGAGATCGTCTCACCTACTTGGAGAGCCTTAGCCAGCAGGATCTCCGTGGCAAAGACGCGGTCGCCGATCGCACGCACTTCCCCAGTTACGCCTTTACAACCCTGGCCCACCTCGAGCGTCAGCACGTTGGTATCGCAGAGGAACGGCAACCGGTCTGCACCCGGCGTTATACCTTCGACCACCTGCAATGTACGGGCCCGGTCGATTCGGCCGTCCTTGCAAACATAGACGTGGTCGTGCAGGGACAACGTCTGGTGCAGGCGTGGACCAAGTGCATTCGTCAGTTCTTGCTCCGCCCCGGAGGGGACCGCATGGCTGCCCGATACCACGCTGATCATTGCCGATCCGCGCCATAGCCGCCACAGCCGACTCGCCTCGTGCTCGGATATTCCGAAGGCATCGATGAACAGCGAGAGCGTACGACGACTCACCAACCGCCCGGACAACGCATCCGCCACTGTCTCCCTGAGCTGGTATGACAAGACGTTTGCGTCACCAGGGCCGGATGGGGCAGACCTCAAGTGCGCCGCGATGACCTCCGCGACGGCCAACTGGTTGATTACGCCCTGCCGTGGTCGGGCGAGGTGCTGCTGCCAGACCTCCATGTAAGGCCCAGGCTTCAGAAGTAATCCCCGCAAGTATTCCGCTGCCGCGCGCTGTCCGGCAGGATGTGCAACCTCGCTCGGCGAACTCATGGCGCCATGCGCCTCCTGGCCGGGTGTCCGGTCCTTCGACTGCTCATCACGGCCACTGCCAGTAGAAGCCAGCGACCGTCTTCTCGAAAGAGCGTAGATAGTGGTGCACCGAGTGCTGGCTGTCCAGCAAGATCTCCTGGCGG
>JASHSO010000536.1 GCA_030038715.1 Streptosporangiaceae bacterium | reverse complement strand
AGCAGCACGCCGACCACGGCATTAGGGACCATGTCCAGGCTCGCCCAGAATGCGCCGCGCAGCCGCGCCTTGTCCACCTGAGTCCGGAACACGACCGTGGACTGCGCCAGGTGCTTGGCCGCCGCCTCGTCTCGCCTGCCCAGCGACTTCAGCACCCGGATGCCGGCGGCCGCCTCTTCCACGTAGGTGGCGAGGTCGCCTTGCTGGTCCTGGTACCTCCTGGACAGGACTCGGTAGCGCTTCTCAAACCGCAGGCAGAATGCGAAGACGGGCACGAACAGGCAGGCCGTGATCGTCCCGAGCCACCAGTTCATGTCGATGAGCAGCGCCACGATGAGCAGGAACGTCCAGGTGCTGGTGATGAAGAACACGACGCCGAAGCCGGCGAATCGCCTGATCGTCGACAGGTCGTTGGTTGCTCGCGAGAGCAGCTGACCCGACTGCCACGAGTCGTGGAACGCTGGCTCGAGCCGCTGCAGGTGATGGTAAAGATCATCGCGAATCGTCTTCTCCATGCCGGCCACCGCGCTGGCAAGGGACCACCTGCGGAAGAAATTCAGCCCGGCCTGGATGGCGCCGAGCGCCATCGCCGCGATGGAGAGCGGCAGGAGTTCGGAGCGGATACCCCGCACCACCACGGTGTCGATGACTGACTTGGTGATCAGCGGGATCAGCGTCTCGGCAGTCACTGCCAGGATGGCAGCCGCGATCATGAAGAACAGGACGAGATAGTACGGGCGGAGGTACTCTCGCATGCGCCACAGGGCCGCTGCCGGCGTCTGGGCTTGCGCGGGACCGGGCGGCTGAGCCGAGGCATGCGGCGGCGAACCAGCTGAAGTTGGGGGCATTATCCGCAGGTTAACCGGCCATCGGCAGTGCTGTCACCAGAGTTTTGCCGTAAGCAGACACGGTGCCGCGCCGCTGTGGGCGGCGGCCGCAAGTAGCGGAGAGCGGGTAACTCTGGCACGCTGGCCAGACGATAGGGCCGGTGCCGTAGCCGTCTGGAGGGGGCCAGTGGAACGCACCCGTGCGGTTGACACCGCTGCGCTGCAGCGGGAGCAGGACCTGAGGTTAGCCGCCTACGACGCGGGCGTTGCGGCTATCTGCCGGCTCGCTGCTCGTTTCGACGACGCTAGCTGGGCAGCGCCGACGCCGTGCCCGGAGTGGCGGGCCTGCGAGCTGGCCGCCCACCTGCACTGCGTGGCCGACGACTTTCACGAGTACCTCGACGACGCGCCGGTGAGTCGCTACGCGCGGCTGATGGCGACCGGAGCACACCGGGAGAAGCTTGAGCGCAAGCTGGCGAGGCAAAACGCCGCCGAGCTCGCCGCGCTGTCCGACACAACGCCAGCCGAGCACATCGCGGCGTTCGCCGATGCGGCACGAGGGTATGCCAGCCGCCTGCGGCCGGTGTGGCAGCTGCCGCACCATCAGTACCGCGGCACCGTCGTCACGGTGGCCGGCATGGCGGGCGCTGCCTGCGCCGAGTGGCACCTGCACGCCTCGGACCTGGCGACAGCCCTGGGCACGGATTACCGGCCTGCCGACCCGGTGGCCGTGCTGGCAGGGTGGCTGGCCGGCATGCCGCATATGCCGCCCGCTCCGGCCGGACTGGCGGAGCGAGCGCATAGCCACGCTTACGATCCCTGGCAGGCAGTTCTTGCCGCGTCGGGGCGACCTGCCCGGTCGGCGCTAAACCCCGGGCAGGCGCAGGCTGCGAAGGGGGTGACGAGCTCTTGGCGTTCGACGTAGCCGCCGTGCGGGCCTGCTACCCGGCGCTCGCCGATGGTTACGCCTACCTAGACGGCGCGGCAGGCACGCAGGTGCCGACCGCGGTGATCGAAGCGGTCAGCCGGGCACAGGCAACCGGGCTCGGGAACTCCGGCGGTGCTTTCCCGGCCAGCGAGCGTGCCGACCAGATCACCGCGGAATGCCGCGCCGCCTTGGCCGCGCTGACCGGCGGTGACCCGGCCGGCGTCGTGCTCGGGCCGCACATGACCACGCTGACCTATCGGCTGGCCAGCGCACTAGCCAAGGACTGGAAACCGGGCGAGGAGGTCGTAGTATCGCGGCTTGATCACGACGCCAACGTGCGGCCATGGGTCCAGGCTGCACAGCGGGCAGGCGTTGTCGTTCGGTGGGCCGAGGTTGACCCCGAGTCCGGGGAGCTACCAGCGGACCAATACGGTGAGCTGATCTGCGATCGGACCAGGCTGGTCGCGGTGACGGCGGCGAGCAACGTGATCGGAACCCGGCCGGATGTGGCCGCTATCACAGCGGCGGCTCATGCCGTCGGCGCCGTCAGCTACGTGGACGGCGTGCACGCGACCCCGCACGTGCCGGTAGACGTGCACGCCCTGGGCGCCGACTTCTACGCGACCAGCGCATACAAGTGGTCGGGCCCGCACGTCGGTGCCGTCGTGGCCGACCCAGCGCTGCTCGGCCGGCTGCGCCCCGACAAGCTCGTGCCATCGCCCGACAGCGTGCCCGAGCGGTTCGAGCTTGGCACCCTGCCGTTCGCGAGCCTGGCCGGGGTGACGGCGGCCGTGCACCACCTGGCCGGGCTGGCGGGTTCGCCGGAAGCAACGCTACGCGACCGGGTGCTGGCCTCGATGACGGCGGTGCAGCGCTATGAGCAAGGCCTGTTCGGCGTGCTGCTGGCCGGCTTGGACAGCATCCCGCAGGTGCACAGCTACGGCCGCGCTGCCAGCCGCACCGCGACTGCCTACTTCACGCTGGCCGGACGCACGCCCGCGGGAGTGGCCCGGCACCTAGCGGAGCGCAAGATCAATGTCTGGCACGGCCACAATTACGCCTGGGAACTGACCGGACTTCTCGGCATCCGGGACGCTGGCAGCGCCGTCCGGGCCGGCCTGGTGCATTACAACGACGCCTCCGACGTGCACAGGCTGCTGGCCGCTGTCGCCGAGTGCGGCTGACCGAGTGGCACGCTAGGCCGTGCTACTCGATCGCGTACCGATACACCCGGCTGTCTCGCTGGCGGAACCCGGCCCGCTCGTACAGCCTGCCCGCAGCTTCCCGTGACGGCCGCGACGTCAGGTCGACGGTCCGCGCCCCAGCCTGCCTGGCCAGACGCAGCGCCTCGGCGGTGAGCGCGGCGCCGATGCCCCGTCCGCGGGCCGCCTCGTCCACGACCACGTCCTCGATCCAGGCGCGCAGCCCGGTGGGGAGCGGGAACATCGCCAGCGTCAGCGAGCCGGCTATCTGCCCGTCGCAGCGCGCCAGCAGCACGGTGACGGCCGGCGAGGAGACCAGGACGCCAATGGCCGCTGTGTCGAGCGGCCGGGCCGAAGTGGACAGCTGCGGCAGCAGTCTGCCGAAGGCCGCTACCACCTCGTCTGTGACACCGTTGAGCACTTCAACCTGCACGGTCACGCGGCGCACTCTACCCCGCGACCTGGCGGTGGCGACGGCGGCCTGGAGCCTTCAGGCAATGTCGGCGGCGTGCAGAGCCGTCACGCACCGGCCGGACGGCACTGCCTTCTTTCGCCCGCATGCGAAGCGACGCTAGCGGGGTCCTGACGCGGTTGTTGTGCGTTCTTGCTTGCTAGCGCGCGGGCTGCAGTCGCTCGCGCTGGTAGGCACCCGGCGGCACGCCGACAACGCGCTTGAAGTGCCTAGTCAGATGCGCCTGGTCGGCGAAGCCGGTCCGGGCGGCCACCTCGGCGGGGGGCACGCCGGCGTCCAGCAGCAGCCGCGCATGGCGCACCCGCTGCTGGTTGAGGTAGGCGTGCGGCGGGAGGCCGGTCTCGGCGCGGAAGGCACGCAGCAGGGCAAACTGGCTGAGGCCGGTGGCGGTGGCTAGGTCAGCCAGCGTAGGCGGGTCGGCCAGGCGCTCACTGAGGATGTCGCATGCGGAGCGGACCGCCGCTGGTGCCCGGGCCAGGCGGATGACGGCGTCGGCCGGGCCGGCCGCAGCATGCGCGCGCAGCAGGCGGGCCAGCGCGGCGGTGAGCAGTTCGGAAGAGGCGAGCATGTCACCGTGCTCTGCGGCACCATGCGCGCTGCGCAACAGGCCCGCACTGGCGGGGTCGTAGAAGATCGTCTGCGGGAAGTGCGGCGTGCCTCGCCAGCCAAGCTGAGCGGCGACCCCGGCGACGACCCCGACTTCGGGATAGAGCACGCGATAGCTCCAGCCCGACGCCGTGGCGGCGTGCCCGGTGTGCACGACTTCGGGATTGAGCAGGGCGATGGCTCCCGGGCCTGCGCGCAGCAGGCTGCCGCCGTAGTCGAACTCCTCGACTCCGCACTCGATGAGCCCGAACGTGTAGGTCTCGTGCGCATGCCGGCCGTACCGGTGCGTGATGAACCTGGCCCGCAGCAGGTCGACTCCTTTGACGGCCGCATGCTGCCAGTACCGTGCCACCTCCCGGGCCTCGGCTGCCATAGGCCCATGCCTACCTGATCTGGCGGCAAGGAGCCAGCAGGTAATCGTCATCCAGCTTCTATCATCGAGTAGCTCCAGCCGTTTTGTTGAGGTGAGCCGATGGCGGCGGTAGGCACGGTCGAGCGCAGCAGCGGCCGGCCCGGCGGCAGACTCTCGCGGTTTGCCACCGGGGGATCGGTAGCGCTCGGGCTGCTGTCCGCCGCTGCCGCCGTGACGTTGGCCATCGCGAGGGCGACAGGGCGCGAGGTCGACTTCGACGTCTACCGGATGGGCGGCGCGCACGTTCTCGGCGGGCAGCTATACACAGTCCGGCTGCCGCAGCTCGGCATGCACTTCACCTACCCGCCGTTTGCCGCGCTGCTGTTCTGGCCGTTCGCGCAGGTATCTGTGCACGCTGGTGAACTCGTCTGGTCGCTGGCCAGCATCGCGCTGCTCGCGGCGCTGACCGTCGTGAGCATCCGGGCGGCGTGCCCGCAGTGGTCAGGCCGGCGGAGCTGGATCACCGCGTCGGTCGTGCTCTTCCCGTTCCTGTGGCTGAGCCCGGCCGTTCTGACGCTGGATTTCGGCCAGGTCAACTTCATGGTCGCAGTCCTGGTCCTTGCTGACCTGACGTGCACGACACGGCTGCCGCGCGGCCTAGGAGTCGGCGTCGCCGCCGCCATCAAGCTGACGCCGCTCATCTTCATCCCGTTCCTGCTGCTCACGCGCCAGTTCCGGACCGCAGCGACGGCTGCCGGGTCGTTCCTGGTGTGCTCGCTCGCGGCGTTCGCCATCGCTCCAGGCTCTTCGCGGGTGTACTGGTCGCAGTACGTCTTCGCGGCCAAGCGGTCCGGCAACCTGCTGTACATCAGCGACCAGAACCTGCACAGCGCGGTGCAGCGGATGATGGGGTCGGCGCCTTCGCCGGTGCTGTCCGGGGTACTCACGCTGCTGTTCGCCGCGGGCGGGCTCGCGGTGGCGACGTGGGCCTATCGGACATCGTCGCCGATGCTCGGGATCCTGCTGTGCGCGGCGACCGGCCTGATCATCTCGCCGGTCTCGTGGTCTCACCACTACGTGTGGGTGGTGCCCGTGCTCGCGTGGCTGGCTCTCGCGGCCGACCGGCCTGCTGGCGGACGGTGGTGGGCGGTCGGGGTGGGTGCGCTGTTCTGGGCGGCCCCGATCTGGTGGGTGCCCGACGTTCAGCAAGGGTACGGCGGAGCGCTTGTCCTGCTCGAGGGAAACTCGTTCTTCCTCGCGGCCGTGGCGTTTCTGCTGCTCGCCGCCGCGCTGCTGTGGTCGCGCCGCCGCGCAGCCGCCAGCGAGGAGCGCGATCGTTGGTTGTCAGAGGAAATCATCGGGCGTCCAACGAATGTGGCTGGCGCGCCTGACACAGGCGGCTAGCTTCGGCTACGATACGTACATCATGCGGCGCTTCGTACTCATCCTTAGCAGCCGTAGCGGGACCTGATCAGGGCAGGCCAGCGACCCGCTACGGGGTGAGGCGCTGGCCGTTGCCGGGGAACCCGTTCCGACCTTCGTTCGGCTCGCAAACACGCCCCAGTTCGCCTCAGCTGGCCTGCCTGCCCAGACCACGACATGCCTGCGAGGAGAAGAACCGCGATGGCGCGAACGACTATGACCCGGACCGAGACCGAGTCGCAGGACCGAGTGCGGCGGCGCGCACAGGAAGCTGTGCAGGAGGCCATGGACCGCCGTGATAACGGCGGCGACGCCGCGACGGCGACAGACAACTGACACCTATCCAGACAGCGGAGGAGCTATACCGTGCGCCAGCCGACCGACTTCGAGATCACAGTCAGCGCCGCCGCGGTCGCCGCGGACGAGCGGGCGCGGTTGATGGCGGCTCCCGGGTTCGGCAGCGTATTCACCGACCACATGGCGACGATCCGGTGGACGCGGGATGCGGGCTGGCATGACGCGCGGATCGAGCCGTACGGCCCGGTCACGCTGGACCCTGCGACGGCGGTATTCCACTACGGTCAGGAGATCTTCGAAGGTCTCAAGGCGTACGCCCAGCCGGACGGCAGCGTGGCGGCGTTCCGGCCGGATGTGAACGCGGCCAGGTTCAACAGGTCAGCCGCCCGGCTCGCCATGCCGGAACTGCCCGAGGCGACGTTCCTGCGCGCGCTCGAGCTGCTGGTCGCCCGCGACCGCTGCTGGGTGCCGCGAGCCGACGGGCACAGCCTCTACCTGCGCCCGTTCATGATCGCCACGGAGCGTGGACTCGGGGTCAGCAAGCCGTCGGCGAGCTATCTGTTCGTGCTGATCGCCTCGCCGGTGTCCGGCTACTTCGGCGGCGAGGTCCGCCCGGTGACCGTCTGGCTGTCGGAGGACTACAGCCGGGCGGCACCGGGCGGCACGGGGGAGGCGAAGTGCGGCGGCAATTATGCCGCCGCCTTCGCCGGCCAGCAGCAGGCCATCGACCACGGCTGCGACCA
>JASHSO010000535.1 GCA_030038715.1 Streptosporangiaceae bacterium | reverse complement strand
AGCCCGCCCGTCCCCCGACGCTGACTCCGTACATCATGGTGTCCGACGCCCGGCGCGCCATCAACTGGTACGCCGAGGTATTCGGTGCGGAGCGCCGCGGCGAGCCCCACGTCAACTCGGACGGCACGATCGGCCACGCCGAGGTTGGCATAGGCGACGCGGTGCTGATGCTCTCCGAGCCTTCCGCCACCTGGCCCGAGGTGCCGGTGAAGGCGCCCGATAACCCCACGACGTTCAGCCACACCCTCCACCTGGCGGTCGAGGACGTGGACGGGACCACCGAGCGCGCCCGGCGCCGCGGCGCCTCGGTCGAGCGGGAGCCGACCGACCAGTTCTACGGTCGTGGCTCGGTCATCGTCGACCCATTCGGGCACCGCTGGATCCTGCTGACGCCGCCGGCGCGGGCCACCCGCCTCCGCCAGGCCATCCCGGATCAGTTCAACCTGGTCGTCAAGGACATGGACGCAAGCGTCGCCTTCTACCGGAGGCTGGGCCTGACCATACCCGACACTGATCAACAGTGGCAGAGTCATCACCGTACGGCCACCGTTCCGAGCGGGATCCACCTCGACCTCGACAGCAGCGAGTTTGCCCGCTACTGGAACCAAGGCTGGCAGCGTGGAATGGGAGTGCTCGGGTTGAAGGTAGACAGCCGCGAGCGGGTCGATGAGATCTACCGGGATCTTGTCGAGGCCGGATACCGCGGACAGCAACCTCCACACGACGCGTTCTGGGGAGCGCGGTATGCCGTCATCGAGGACCCTGACGGCAACGCCGTCGGGATCATGAGTCCTTCCGACCCTAATGAAAGGTCACAGCCAGACTTCGGCGCGAGATGATCCGAGGCCGCTCGGCGGATGTTGGGCGGCGCGTGGTGCGCCGATTCCTGTTGCGGCGAAGTCGATTGGAATGCCGCGGGCGCGCCGGCCATCCGCGCCAGATCGGCGGTACACGCCCGCCGTCTCGGATCGGCTCGACGTCGCCGAGCGTGATCGGTCCCGAGTCCGCATGCAATCGGATGTTGAATCGGCGCTTGAAGGGTCTGCGGGCTGAGCGAGTCCGCGCGACACTTCTTCCCAGCCCTGCACGTTGTCCTGCCATGACAACGGTACGGATCGCACATGTGGAACCCTGGCCGGGCAAACGCGGCCTGCGCGGGCACGGATTCCGGGTCTTCTCTTTCCTTGTCGTGCTTGCCGACGACGCTGGCGGCCGGGCCCTCCCGGTCTGGCTGAACGGGCCCGAAGGCCACGGCCTGTTCCGCAGGGACGACCGTCCCCATCCCGAACCCGCCGAAGCAATAACGGCAGGGCTGCTGCGCACTGCCGGCGTGGCGGTGACCGGAGTGGACATCGATGAGCTGGATGCCGCACTTACCACCGGGCCACGGCATGGTGGCCACGACGCCCTGCCTCTCGCGCGGATCGAGTTCACCGCAGCGGGCACGGCCGAGGCACGGCAGATGACGACCCGCATCGGATACGCCCTGGCGCTGGCCGCAGCCGCCGGGGCGCCGATCCAGGTAGCCGAGCGGGTGATGGACCAGCTCGCAGTCCCCGCCCAGGATGACTTGCTGGGCCAGTTCACCCGTGACGTGCCGGTGCCACGGCCGAAGCGGCACCGGTTCGGGCGTTTGTTCCGCCACCCGCGGCCGGCCTGAGACAGTGGGAGATGTCGAACGCTGGGCACTCCCTTGAGCGAGCCGACCAGCGGTTGCCGGGATCGTTGCTCGGCCCCGATCTTGCCGCTGAGCTGGGACTGACCGAGGTGCTGCCGGACGTCCTGAGCTAAGCGTTCCCCGGGTTGCGGCGGCTCGTGTGCGCGGCTGGTACTTCGTTGATCGCATGGCGGCCGGAACGTGCGTTGGGTCGATAATCGGGGGATGGGGCAGCTCCCCGCGGGAACCATCACCATGCTTTTCAGTGACATCGAGGGTTCGACGTCACTGCTGCTCCGCCTTGGTGACCGGTACGCCGAGGCGCTGTCGGCTCAGCGTGCTCTGCTGCGCTCCGCCATCTCCGGCAGCCACGGCCGTGAGATGGGAACCGAAGGGGACAGCTTTTTCGTGGTGTTCGAGTCAGCCGGCGATGCGGTCGGCTGTGCCGTGGCGGCACAGCATGCCCTGGCCGGGCATGACTGGCCCGACGGCATCGAGGTCCGGGTCCGTATGGGCCTGCACTCCGGGGAGCCGGCCCAGCACGAGGGCGGTTACGTCGGCTTGGACGTTCACCGGGCGGCGCGAATCGCGGCGGCCGCGCACGGGGGCCAGGTGGTGTTGTCGGACGCGACCCGGCTGCTGGTCCAGGCGCGGCTCCCCGTCGGCGTGTCCATCCGTGACTTGGGGTTTCATCGACTGAAGGATCTCGAGGCACCGGAACGGCTCTGCCAGCTGATCGTGCCCGGCCTGCCTGAGCAGTTCCCGCCGTTGAAAAGCCTGGGCGCGCGGGCGGGCACGGTGCCGGGTGTGCACGGCTTCCCGGCTGCGCTGACGAGCTTCGTCGGGCGGGTCGCGGCGGTAGATG
>JASHSO010000534.1 GCA_030038715.1 Streptosporangiaceae bacterium | reverse complement strand
GACCACAGCTCCTCGGCGATATGCGGTGCCATCGGCGCGACCATCAGCACCAGCGGCTCGGCGAGCGCACGGGGCAGACCGCCGTCCCTGGCCGACACCCTGGCTGCCAGGGCGGTCAGCTCTATCAGCCTGGCGATCGCCGTGTTGAACCGCAGCAGGCCGAAGTCCCGGCGCACCGTCGCGATGGTGGCATGCAGCGTCCGCTCCGCGGCAGCGTCCAAGCCAGCGCCGGTCACGGTGAGACGTCCGGACTGCTGGTCGACCATGCAGCGCCACAGCCGCTGCAGGAATCTGTAGACACCCACGACGTCGCTGGTCCGCCACGGCCTGTCGGCCTCTAGCGGGCCCATGGCCAGCTCGTACAGCCGCAATGTGTCCGCCCCGTAACGCTGGAACATCTCGTCCGGGCTAACACCGTTCTTCAGGCTCTTGCCCATCTTCCCGGCTCGCCTGGTGACCGGCTGGCCGTCGTAGCTGACCGAGCCGTCCGGCGCGGTCACGACGCCGGCGGCTGGCACGTACCTGCCTCGTGCGTCCACGAACGCATCCGCCAGCACCATCCCCTGGTTAACCAGCCGGGCAAAGGGCTCGTTGGTCGACACCAGACCCAGGTCGTAGAGCACCTTGTGCCAGAACCGCGCATACAGCAGGTGCAGGACCGCCTGCTCGACGCCACCGACGTACAGGTCGACGCCGCTGGGCTGCATCCAGTACCGCTCGATCTGCGGGTCGGCCAGGGCCCAGTCATTGCCCGGGTCCAGGTAGCGCAGGTAGTACCAGCACGAGCCGGCCCACTGCGGCATGGTGTTGACCTCGCGCCGGTAGGTCCGCAGGCCATCACCGAGGTCCAGCTTCGCAGTGGCCCACTCCGCGACCCGTGCCAGAGGCGGGAGCGGCTCGCTGCCATCGCCCTGCTCGCGGTCCGGCCGGACCTCGGTGACCTCCGGCAGCGTGAGCGGCAGGTAATGCTCGGGCAGGGCTATCGGCAGGCCTACATCGTCGTAGACGATCGGAATCGGCTCACCCCAGTAGCGCTGTCGTGAGAACAGCCAGTCCCGCAGTCGGTAACGGCGGGCCGCTTGGCCGTAACCACCACGTTCCAGCCAGAAAATCGATGCATCAATGCCGCCGCGCGCGTCTAGTCCAGCTAGGTCGGGGCCGGGCGCCTGCACATGAACGCCGTCGCCCTCGAAGGCCTCGGGCCACTGTCCCGCCGGCGTCTGGCTGTCGATACCGCGGGCGGCCAGCCAGCTCGGCGGTGGCTCGATCACCGCCCGGACCGGCAGGTCGAACTCGCGGGCGAAGTCCAGGTCGCGCTGATCGTGCGCGGGCACCGCCATGATGGCGCCGGTGCCGTAGTCCAGCAGCACGTAGTCGGCGATGAACACCGGGATGGCCTCGGCGATGGCAGGGTTGGTGACATAGCTGCCGGTGAAGACGCCCGACTTCGGGCGGCCCGCGGTGCGCTGCCGGTCACTGAGCCTTGCGGTCGCCTCCCGGTAAGCCGCCACCGCGTCGCGCGGGCGCTCGGCGCCGTCCGTCCCGCACCAGCGCTGCGGCGTCCCGGGCGGCCAGGCCTCGGGCACAAGGCTGTCGACCTGCGGGTGCTCGGGTGCCACGACCACGTAGGTCGCCCCGGCCAGCGTGTCCGGACGGGTGGTGAAGACCTCGACGCGGTTGTGCTGCGACCCGGTCACAGGCAGCCAGACGACCGCACCGTCGCTTCGCCCGATCCAGTTGCGCTGCAACTGCTTGACGTGCTCCGGCCACTCCAGCGAGTCGAGGTCGTCGATGAGGCGCTGCGCCATGGCCGTGATGCGCATGGTCCACTGCCGCAGCGGCCGGCGGTAGACGGGATAGTTGCCGATGTCGCTGCGGCCGTCGTCGGTGACCTCCTCGTTCGCCAGCACCGTGCCCAGGCCCGGGCACCAGTTGACGGGTTCGGAGGAGACATAGGCCAGCCGGTGCGCATCGACGACCTCGCGCTGCTCGGTGGCCGTCAGCGAGTTCCAGGGACGGCCGTCGGAGGTGAGCCGCTGGCCTGATGCGAACTCCGCCACCAAGTCGGCGATCGGCCGGGCCCGGCCGGTCCGCTCGTCCACCCAGCTGTCGAAGATCTTCAGGAAGATCCACTGAGTCCAGCGATAGTACCGAGGGTCTGTGGTCTCGATGCTGCGCCGGTTGTCATGACCCAGGCCGAAGCGCCGTAGCTGCCTGCGCATGTTGTCGATGTTCTGCCGGGTCGCGACCCGCGGATGCTGGCCGGTGCTGATAGCGAACTGCTCGGTGGGCAGCCCGAATGCGTCGTAGCCCATCGTGTGGAGCACGTGATACCCGGTCATCCGCAGGTAGCGGGCGTAAGCGTCGGTCGCCACATAACCCGCTGGATGACCCACATGGATGCCGGCGCCGCTGGGATAGGGAAACATGTCCAGCACATAGAACTTCGGTCGGCCAGCCATCCGCTCGAAGCCGGCTGACAGCGGGCCGGTGGGGTTGGGCGAGTCGAACGTGCCATCGGCCTCCCACCGGTCTTGCCACGTCAGTTCGATGTCGTTCGCCAGGGCGGCGTCGTAACGGAACGGAGGCGTGTCTCGCTCGCGCCCGGGCTTAGCCCTGGCGCCGGGTCTATCCAAGTGACGGCCTGGCCGGTCCGGTGCTGCCTCGCTCATGTGCATCGTCGCCCTCGATCTGGCTGGAGAAACAAAAAAGCCCCTCGTGCATGAGGGGCGGCCGCGCTGACTTAGTGCGTCAGCACGGCCTGCTGAGAAGGAGCTGGCCTGGAGCAGTCATGCGGCCACGATACCGTGCCCGGCGCAGAGTGCCGCCGATATTAGCCGGTGGCGGTAGCCTTCCCGGGAGCGGCAGCTCGGCAGGAACGGGACACTGGCCGGGCGCGCCAGTCTGGCGGGCGCCGCAGTCGAGTGGACAAGGGACAGGGTGAGCGTCAGGCAGGCGTCGGGACCGAGCCGGAAGCTGCGTTCCCCGGCGGTGGGCGGCGCGCTGCTGCTGGCCGGCATCCTGGTGCTGGCTCTGAACCTGCGGGCTGCCATCACGAGCCTGCCGCCGCTGTTCCCTGCGCTGGAGCGGACGCTGCACGTGTCGGCTGGCATGCTCGCGGTCCTGGCGTCTGTGCCGGTGCTGTGCTTCGGCGTCTTCTCCGGCATGGGAGCGCCGCTCAGCCGCAGGCACGGGGAGGAACGGGTGCTCGGGGCGGCTCTTGCGCTGCTGGCCGTCGGCTTGCTGTTGCGTGGCCTGGCACCGTCTGTGCTGTTGTTCCCCGGCACGATCCTGGCCGGCGGCGCGATCGCGCTGATGAACGTGCTGCTGCCCAGCCTGGTCAAGCGGCGCATGCCGGACCACGCCGGGCTGGTCATCGGCCTCTACCTGCTCATGCTGTCCGGCGGCGCCATCATCGGCGCACTGATCGCGGTGCCGGTGTTCGCCGCGGCCGGCAGCGGCACCGGGGCGGTACGGCTCGCGCTGGGTCTGTGGGCGCTCCCGGCCGCACTTGCTGCGGTGATCTGGCTGCCGCAGTTGCGCTACCGGACCAAGCCGGACCCTGCCCAGTTGGCACAGCCCGCGCGGGTGGCTGGTCGGGGCGCGGAGGCCGGTGCCGGTCGCGGCGGGGGCGCGCTGGCATTGCGACGCAGCGGGATCGCCTGGCATGTCACGTTGTTCATGGGCCTGCAGAGCCTGTCGTACTACGCCACACTGTCCTGGTTCCCGACCATGTTCCAGGACCGTGGCGTCAGCGCGGCGCACGCTGGCGACCTGCTCGCGCTGATGAACCTGGGCAACGCGGTGACCGCCCTGCTGATCCCCGTGCTGGCACACCGGGCCCCGGACCAGCGCCACCTTGCCGCGTGGTCCATGGTCGCTACCGGAGCTGGCCTGGTAGGCGCCGGCTTTGCCCCAGACTCGCTTGCCGCGTGCTTCATGGTGCTGCTGGGCCTCGGCCAGGGTGCCACCCTCGGCCTTGGCATCTTCTACACGATGGCCCGCGCGCCCGACCCGCGGACCGCTGCGTCGCTGTCGGCGTTCGCCCAGGGAATCGGCTATCTCATCGCCAGTACAGGCCCGCTCGCCGTGGGGTTCCTGCAC
>JASHSO010000533.1 GCA_030038715.1 Streptosporangiaceae bacterium | reverse complement strand
AGTGGCGATCTATATCACGCGGCGGCGGTGGGCCGCTGTCGGCGGCAAGCCCGACCTGGTCTACGACGTGGCCGTGTGGGCCGTCCCAGCCGGACTGATCGGCGCCCGGTTGTATTTCGACGTCACGACGCCCTTCGACATCACGCCGAAGCACGTCTGGTGGGGGCCGCTCGCGATCTGGAACGGCGGCCTGGGCGTGTGGGGCGGCATAGCGGCCGGGGCGCTGGTCGGCGCTTGGCGGGTGCATCGCGCGGGCGCCAGCGTCAGTGTGTTCATGGACGCCATCGCCCCCGCACTGCTCGTCGCGCAGGCGATTGGGCGCATCGGAAACTACTTCGATCAGCAGCTCTTCGGCAAGCCGAGCACGCTGCCATGGGCGCTCGAAATCTCCAGGGCGGCGCGGCTGAGTGGTGGGATCCCGGCCGCCGACCTGAGGTTCAGCACGTTCCAGCCGTCGTTCCTCTACGAGATGATCTTCGATCTCGCCTGGGCAGCGTTCCTCGTCTGGCTCGGCCACCATCGCAAGGTCAAGCCGCCTGGCCTGTTCGCGCTTTACGTCGCTGGCTATTCGGGCTACCGGATATTCGAGGAGACGATCCGGATCGACTCCTCGGCGTACTTCCTGGGCCTGCGGCTCAACTTCTTCGTGGCCCTAGTCGTGACGCTGGCCGGTCTGGTCTGGTTCGTGCTGAGCCAGCGCCTCGGCCGGGTCGGCACACGGGCGGCTGCGGTGCTGGCAATCGGCGGAGTCGTGGGCACCCTGGCCGCTGGCTGCGCGCGTGGGCCGCAGCCGGCGGAGGCCGCGTCCCCGGCGATCCATGCCGCCCAGCTTGCCGCGCCGCTCGGCGCAGGGCCCAGTGCCGTCAGAGCCAGCCCCACTCGTCCGCAGTCCTGACCGCCTCGGTCCGGTTGCGCGTGCCGGTCTTGGCGATTGCGGCGGACAGGTAGTTGCGCACGGTCCCCTCGGAGAGGAAGAGCTTCTCGGCGATCTCGGCTACCGTCGCTCCCGGCCTGGCCGCGACCAGCACGTCGCGCTCGCGCGCCGTCAGCGGTGATGCCCCGGCCGCCAGCGTGGTCGCCGCTAGTGCCGGATCTACCACCCGGTCACCGGCTGCGACCCTCCGGATAGCGGTAGCAAGCTGCTCGGGAGGCGCGTCCTTGACCACGAAGCCGCAGGCGCCAGCCTCCATGGCCCGCCGCAGGTAGCCAGGACGGCCAAAGGTGGTGAGGATGAGCGACCGGCACTGCGGGACCTCCTTGGCCAGGACGCCGGCCGCCGCGAGCCCGTCGATCCCCGGCATCTCGATGTCGAGCAGGGCGACGTCCGCCTGATACGCCCTGGCCGCTGCGACGACCTCGTCACCGCGGCCGACCGACGCGACTACCTCGAAGTCGTCTTCCAGTTCCAGCATCACTGCGAGCGCGGTGCGGATCAGTTCCTGGTCGTCGGCGAGCAGGAGCCGGACTCGCCTGGTCACGTGGCGCCGCCGGCGGGGCCCGCCCCGTTGGGGCCGAGCAGGGCGACCGTCTCGCCCGGGGCGATGGCAAGGTCGAGTGAACGGACCGCGCGGACCTCGCCGTAGGACTTGGTGAGTCCTTTCAGGACGATCCCTGCTGCGGGAGCACTGTCGTCAGTCATGGCAAGAGGCTCGCCGAAAAGGGGCCTTCGCTTGTAGTGCCGCCGCTAACGGGTTCCGCGTGACAAATGTCAGCCCGACTGTCCGGGGTCGGCCGGAAGGGCGGCAACTTGCCCGCCGTCGGCTACCCTCGCGTCCCGCGCCGGGCGGACAAACCGTTTCGGCAATGTCACAGGCTCCGGGTAGTGTCACGGGCGTGCTTGATCTGGACGTCCTCATCCACGCAAAGGCCCTGACCAAGAGATTCGGTGAGTTCACGGCGGTCGACGGGATCAGCTTCGAGTTGCGGCGTGGCGAGGCGTTCGGCTTCCTCGGCCCGAACGGGGCCGGCAAGTCGTCCACGATGCGCATGATCGGCTGCGTCTCCCCACGCAGCGGCGGTGAGCTGTCCATACTCGGCATGGACCCTGTCCAGGACGGTCCGGCGATCAGGGCGAGGCTCGGCGTGGTCCCACAGGAGGACACGCTTGACGTCGAGCTGACTGTCCGGGAGAACCTGCTGATCTACGGCCGCTACTTTGGCCTCCCCAAGTCCGTCATCGCCGAGCGTACGGCCAGGTTGCTGGAGTTCGTCCAGCTTGCCGAGAGGGCAGGCGACCAGGTCGAGCCGCTGTCGGGCGGCATGAAGCGGCGCTTGACGATCGCCCGGTCGCTGATCAACGAGCCGGAGGTCATGCTGCTTGACGAGCCGACGACCGGCCTGGACCCGCAGGCCAGGCATGTGGTGTGGGACCGGCTGTTCCGGCTCAAGCAGCAGGGCGTCACGTTGGTCCTGACCACGCACTACATGGACGAGGCCGAGCAGCTGTGCGACCGGCTGGTGGTGATGGACGGCGGGAAGATCGTGGCGGAGGGATCGCCGCGCGAGCTGATCGAGGCCTACTCCACTCCGGAGGTCCTCGAGCTCAGGTTCCGCCTCTCCGAGCACGACCTGGCCGCAGAGAAGGTCGCCGATGCCCCTGCCGAGCGGATCGAGGTGCTGGCTGACCGGATCCTGCTGTATGTCGGTAACGGGGATGCCGCGCTCGCAGCGGTCCGCGGGCTCGGACTCGAGCCGCTGACCTCGCTGGTGCGCCGCAGCACGCTGGAAGACGTGTTCCTGCGGCTCACTGGCAGGCGGCTGGAGGACGGGTGACCGCCGGCACGCTCGCGCCAGCGGCACCGCGGGGCAGCCTGACCATGGCGGTGAGCGCGTTCCGGTTCTGGCTGGTTAACTACCGGCGGACCTGGCGCGGCACCATCTATTCCAGCGTGCTAAACCCGGTGCTGTATCTCGGGGCGATGGGCCTCGGGCTTGGCACCTTGGTGGACAAGCACGGCATGTCGCGGCTGGGCGGGGTCAGCTACATCGCGTTCCTGGCGCCGGGCCTGCTGGCCGCCGCGGCGATGCAGACGGCAATGGGGGAGTCCACTTACCCGGTCTTCGGCTCGGTCAAGTGGCTCAAGACCTACCAGGCCGCGGTGGCCACGCCGTTGCGGCCCGCCGACCTGTTCCACGGCCATCTGCTCTTCACGACCATGCGGCTGATCATGAACATGTCGGTGTTCCTTGCCACCATGGCCTTGTTCGGTGCTGTCAGGTCCTGGTGGGCGCTGGCGACCGTGCCGGTGGGAGTGCTGACTGGCCTGGCATTCGCTGCGCCGATCGAGGCGTTCGCCATGACCAGGGAGAAGGAGCAGAGCTTCTCGGTGCTTTTCAGGTTCGGGATGATCCCGTTGTTCCTGTTCTCTGGCACATTCTTCCCAGTCACGCAGCTACCGGAATGGATCAGGCCGGTGGCCTACATCACTCCGCTGTGGCATGGGGTTGCGCTGTGCCGGGCGCTGAGCCTAGGCACCGCCGGCCTGGCCGGCTCGGCCGTTCACGTTGCATACCTGGCGGCCTTGGCCTTGGCCGGGCTGATAGCCGGCCAGCGAACCTACCGCCGGAGGCTGTATGTCTGAGCAGGCGCTGCGCGGCGCGCTGGGCGGCCGGGGCAGCTGGCACCTGATCGAACGGCACACGC
>JASHSO010000532.1 GCA_030038715.1 Streptosporangiaceae bacterium | reverse complement strand
GAGACTAGCCGGACTCAGCCAGGCAGGCGACATGGCGGTGCTGCGATACCTGCCTTAGCCAGGGTTCCAGGGGTCGTCGCCCGGGCAAGCACTAAGGCAGGATGGGGGTATGAGCGAGACGAAGGCTGCTTCGGACGGTCTGCAGGCCGCGATCGAGCGGAGCGGCTACTACCCCGGCCTGGTTTACGATGCGGTGTCCTCAGCGGTTGGTCCAGAGAGCGTGGTCTCCTACGTCGTGATTCACGATGCGCACTTCGACCCCGCCATGGAAGTCCGGCGGCATGTGACGGTGATGGCACTGACCCCGACCAGGCTGGTGTACTCCCACACCGACGAGTACCCGGCCGGCGAAAGCGAGACCGACTCGCGCCCGCAGGCAGAGACGAGCACCGAGGCGGTCCGCCACTCCAGGATCTCGTCGGTCGCGCTGACCAGGGTCGTGCCGGACCCGGCCGCGTACCAGCCCGGCGTGACAATGCCGACCGAGGTCGTGCTGACCATCGGCTGGAACGTGCTGTCACACATCGAGATCGAGCCGGCGCACTGCGGCGACGAGAACTGCGACGCCGATCACGGCTACGCGGGCACCATCACCGCCGACGACCTGACGGTGCGAGTGAGCGAGGCGGCCGAAGGCCCGGACGCGGTGCAGCAGGTAGTCGCTTTCGCCCAGGCGCTGGCAGAGGCGACCAGCCGCCCGTGACTCAGCACCGGGCCGAACGGGCCAGCGGACTGGTCACGGTCCCGGAGCTGCCTCGCTATGGCCAGACCACGCTGGCCGACCTGAGCCAGTCCCTGCTCGCATCGGCGGGCGTACCGGCCGAGCCCAATCCGCTGGGCCTGCCGCAAGCCGAGCGTGCCTGCCTTCTAGTCGTGGACGGCTTGGGCTGGGAACTGCTGCGCAGCAACCAGGCAGCTGCCCCGTTCCTGTCGGCTCTTGCCGAGTCCGGCTCCTGGCTGACGGCCGGCTTCCCGGCGACCACCGTCACCAGCCTGAGTTCGCTCGGTACCGGCAGGCCGCCAGGACAGCACGGCATGCTCGGCTATCAGGTGCGGGTGCCTTCGACGGGCCTGCTGCTCAATGCGCTGCGGTGGGACAAGTCGGTCGACCCTTTGGCATGGCAGCCGGGCACGACGATCTTCGAACGCGCAGCGGCCGCCGGCATCGGGGCATTCCGCATCGCGCACGGCTCGTTCCGCCAGTCGGGCCTGTCGGTGGCCGCCATGCGAGGTGCCGACTATCGGCCAGCTGACACCCTAGGCGCGCTGGTGGCGCGCGCCGGCGACGCGCTGGCGAGCCGGCGGCGCGGGCTCGCGATGGTGTACAGCGGCGACCTAGACGGCACCGGGCACGCCTGTGGCTGCGAGTCGGCTGCTTGGCGGTTCCAGCTCGCCCACGTCGACATGCTGGCCGAGCAGCTGGCGAGCGCACTGCCGACTGGCACGGTGCTGTACGTCACCGCGGACCATGGCATGGTCGATGTGCCCCCCGAGGGCCGGTATGACGCGGACGCGCTTCCGCAGTTGCGGACAGGGGTCGCACAGCTCGGCGGCGAACCACGCGCGCGGCATATCTACGCCGAGCGTGGCGCGGCTGCCGACGTGCTGGCTGCGTGGCGGGAGACTCTCGGAGGCGCCGTGTGGGTCGCCAGCCGCGAGCAGGCCATCGATGAAGGCTGGTTCGGCCCAGTGGACGAGCGCGTCGCGGACCGCATCGGTGACGTCGTCGCGGCCGCTAACGGGTCGTCGGCGGTGGTCGCGACGGCAGCCGAGCCGCGCGAGTCCGCTCTCATCGGAATGCACGGCTCGCTCGCCAGCGCCGACCAGCGGGTGCCGCTACTGACATACGTCAGCTGAGGGAACGTGTTCGATCCACAGCAAGCACCGGGAATCGCACCGCCTGCGAGTTACTGTCCACAGCTATCCGAAGGTGTACACGGCAATGACTGACGACGCCTCGCCGCTGATCACCGCCAGCGAGCTGGCAGGCCTGCTCGGCGGCGGGCAGTGGCCCGCGATCATCGACGTACGCTGGCGGCTCGGCGGGCCGCCCGGGATGGACAGCTACCGGTCCGGTCACCTTCCCGACGCCGTATTTCTAGACCTGGACGCCGATTTGTCCGGCATGCCCGGGCCGGGCGGGCGTCACCCGCTGCCAGATGCCGCCGACTTCCAAGCCGTGGCTCGCAAGGCAGGCGTGCGCAATGGCGGCGACGTGGTCGTCTACGACGATGTAGATTCCACCGTTGCGGCCAGGGCGTGGTGGATGCTGCGCTATTACGGTCACGTCCGGGTCAGGGTCTTGGACGGCGGTTATCGGGCGTGGGTCGCGGCAGGCCAGCCCACGACCACGGCGCAGACCGCGCCGCAGCCCGGCGACTTCACCGCGCGCCCCGGCCACATGCCGACACTGGACGCCGGCGGCGCGGCGGAGCTTGCCAGGTCCGGGATCCTGCTGGATGCGCGTGCCCCGGCCCGCTACCGCGGCGAGACCGAGCCGGTAGACCGGGTGGCTGGCCACATTCCCGGCGCCGTCAGCGCGCCGACCGCAGCTAACGTGACAGCGGACGGTCTGTTCCGCGGGCCGGCTGAGCTGCAGGCACGATTCGCGCACCTGGGTATCGAGCCAGGCTCGGCGGCGACCCGACGGCACCCGCCGCGGGTGGGAGCCTATTGCGGTTCCGGCGTGACTGCCGCCCACGAGGTGCTCGCGCTGGAGCTGGCAGGGATCGGGGCCGCGCTGTACGTCGGCTCCTGGTCCGGGTGGGTAGCCGATCACGATCGGCCGGTAGCAGTGGGCCCCCGGCCCGGCTAGCTCGCCCGTAACGAAGTCCTGCTGCCCTACTGGCGGGCGCACCAATCGGCGATGTAGCACTTATACCCGCTGGTACCCTGCCTGGATCCCGTCATACAGGCTGAACCTCCTGTAACTCGCAGAAGGTATATAGTATGACTCGGTGCCCATTCAACTCTCTGCGCTAAGGGTCCTTGGCTGGTGCGTGCCCGCGCTCGTGGCCGGATTGTTGATCATGCTTGCCGGGCTTGGCTCGCGCCATGCCCACGCATCTCCGATGGCGGTCACTCCCGGGACAGCGACCGCCGCTGCTCGGCCGCCGATGGGCTGGAATGACTGGTATCAAGATCGGTGCACGGTGACCGAGTCAGAGATCCTGAAAAGTGCTCGCGAACTTGTCAGCACGGGGTTGGCCGCCGATGGCTACAACACCGTGGTCATCGACGACTGCTGGATGGCTCAAAAGCGGTCAGCTACCGGTGCACTGCTGCCTGATGCAGCAACATTCCCTGACGGCATCCGTTACGTCGCGAACGTGGTGCATAGCCTCGGCCTCGAGCTAGGTATCTATGCGTCCGCCGGCACGGCCACGTGTGCCGGACGGCCTGGCTCGTATGGTCATTACGGCCAGGACGCGCAGACATTCGCAAGTTGGGGAGTGGACTTCGTCAAGCTCGATTCCTGCCATCTGCCGAACGGCGCGAATCCGGCGACGCTGTTCAAGCAGTTCGGAACTGCCCTCAGAGCGGCTAACCCGCGCATCGTGTACTCGCAGGAATTGCCTGTGAGCGCAGCACGGTCGCCCGGCAGCCCGAGGTTCAGCGCACTTGTGGCTGCTTCATCAACCACCTCTAACATGTGGCGCATCGCTCCTGATGAGAGCACGGCGGTTGACGCTGGCGTCTCCATCATCCGGCACCTTGAAGCAGACCTGCCGCTGTACTCGTACGCGTCGCCCGGCCACTGGAACGACCTGGACATGCTCCTAGCCGGGAACAGCACCTTCGGATACTCGCTGTCCGCACAAGAGAACCAGGCGGATGTGTGGGCCATGGAGTCGAGTCCGATGATCGCATCAGGGGACCTGACTTCCGGCGCCGCACTCACGGTGCTGGGCAATAAGACAGTTATCTCCATTGACCAGGAAGGCGTTCAGGGCAAGCTGGTTGACACCCAGGGAAGCATCGACGTTATTGCGAAACCGGGCTCAGTGATGCTCGTCAACACCTCCTCATCCCGGGCGGACGTTCGCTACAGAATTCCAGGTCAGCTCACCAATGTCTGGGGTAACGGCAGGCCGGCACGAACCAGTGACGGCTATCTGTGCCGCACCCTGCCTGGTTATGGAGTGCTGATGTTCACTGTGCGATAGCGGACAGTCCTGCTGCGATTGACTCGAGGGTTTCCCGGAGTCCGGTCCAGTAGACCAGCGTGTCCGCCGTCTGCTGGTGCGGACCGCGGATCGCGGTCAGGAACTCGGCTACGTCCTCCAGGCCCCAGCGTAGCTGGTACAGCGCGAGCGCGTCGTGGTTGACCGGCCAACCAGTCCGCGACGCGTACCGTGCGGCGTCCTGGTCGCCTGAGATCACCCACCATAGATCTCGCTCAGGCCGGGCCAGCGCGGTCTGGTCCCAGTCGACCAGGCGCAGCCCGGCGCCGGTGCGCAGCAGATTGCCGGGGTGGGGCTCGCCGTGCGTGATGACAACGGGCCCGCCAGCCTCCCGGACCCGGCCGAGCAGGCCGTCAAAACGCGCAAACGCCTGACGCAGCGTCCCTTCGTACCGGGTCAGAAGATCACGGCCCGGCTCGGAGAAGGGACCGCCTTTCCAGGGGGCACCCAAGCTGACCAGGGCCTGCTCGATGGCCTGGCGCCGGGCCGCCTCAAGTGGACTGCTGGGCACCTGAACGCCCGTAGGGCTAGCGGTATGCAGCCTAGCCAGGATGTCGATGATCGCGCTCCGGCCCGCGCCGTCGACCGGGTCCTCGAAGCGACAAGGCGTGGCGTCGACGTATGGAAACATCATCAGCGCGTGCCGGCCGTCCACAAAGCCGACCACCTGGCCAGTACTCGAGGGCACTGGAGCGACGACGAACTCGAGCCCGGCCTCCGTTGCGAGCCAGACCGCCGTCTGCATCGCAGCGGGCAGGTCGTGCACCCACGGCGCGGCCAGATCGCTGACGGTCACGAACCATCGCGAGCCCGTCTGGTCGACGGCGAGCCAGTGATGTCCGCCGAAACCGACGGGCAGGTAAGACAGGTCCTGCAACGTGAGCGCCCACTGGCGAGCCAGTACGGCAGCGACATCGCTGTCGCTGATGTCGGCCGGACGCTCGCGCACAGGCTGAGGCTAGTGCAGATCGACAGGTGCTAGCGCTTCTGGGCGTGGACAGGGCCCGTCCCTTCTGCCTGTGCTGCGACGAGGGTGAACCTGGCTGCGCCCGGGTGGGGCCGAGGCAATGAAACACTCGATAGTCCGCGTCTCAGATGATGGGTGCATGGAGTGGACCTTCACTGGCGAAGTGATCGAGTGGCGCGGACCGGCGCCGTACCTCTTTGTGGCCATGAGCTCGGAGGATAGCGAGGATCTCAAGGAGCAGGCCCGCGGATTGATCTACTGGGGCCAGGTGCCGGTCCGCGTCACTATTGGCGACACCGAGTTCAGCACTGCGCTGTTCCCCAAGGACGGCCGCTACCTGGTGCCGGTCAGGGTGGCGGTGCAGCGGGCGGAGGCGATCGGGGAGGGCGCTATGGTCGAGGTGGTCGTGCGTGTCAACGTCGCGCGCCGGAAGTGACAAGCCGAAGTGCGGAGCCGAGACGCGTTGCCGTTCGCGCGTCGACGGTGACGCTGGGCGGGTCTCCGTGGATGACGCGGCAGATGGGCGCGACCTGTCGTCGTCCGTGGTCCACAATGTCGTTCGTGCGCGCGTACGTGGGGGTGACCGACCAAAGCTGGTATCAGTTTCTCTCGGCCAGGGCGGGCTTGACCGAGGTGAATTTCTGGCAGCCCAGCGGAGCGCGTGAGTTCCGGGTCCTGGCTCCGGGCGAGCCGTTCTTCTTCAAGACTCATTACCCGCACAACCGGGTCGTGGGCGGTGGGTTCTTCAGCGACTCGGCGCGGTTGAGCGTCTCGGAGGCTTGGGAGTTCTTCGGGGAGGCGAACGGGGCACCTAGCGAGGAGCAGATGCGGGCGCGCATTGGCAAGTACCGGCGAATGCCGATCAGCCCGGCCGAGGACCCCATCATCGGCTGCCTGTTCGTGCGGGACGTCCGGTTCTTCGCCGGAGACGCCGGTGTAACCGCCCCGCCGGCGTTCGCGCGCAACATCGTCCAAGGCAAGAGCTACGACCTATCCAACTCCTCGACGGCGTCGTACTTTGCCGACTTGCTGTGGCTGATCCTCGGCGCCGAGGTGGAAGTGGACCTCAGCCAGCCCTGGCACCGGCCCGGCCCAGTATTCGGGGACCCGCGCCTAGCGCCTTACCGCCTGGGCCAAAGCTCCTTCAAGGCCGTGGTCCTGGACGCCTACCACCGCCGCTGCGCAGTCACTGGAACCCACATACCGCCCGTCCTACAGGCAGCCCACATCCGTCCGGTCGCCGCAGGCGGCGAGCACCGGCTCGACAACGGGCTGCTGCTGCGGTCAGACATCCACACGCTGTTTGACCGGGGATACCTTGGCGTTGATCCGAGCTTTCGGCTCCGGGTCAGCCCCAGGCTGCGAGCTGACTTCAGCAATGGCGACCAGCTCTATGCCAAGGAAGGACAGCTCATTGAGCTGCCAGAACGTCGCGCCGACCGGCCCAGTCAAGAGTTCCTGCAATGGCATCTCGATCAGCTCTTCCAGGGTTGAACTATCCACGCGGAAGGGACCTACTCCACGCGGCATAGTGCGGACGTGCCCGCGTGAACGTGCATCTGCTCAAGAATTCGTAAAGGACGGTGGACGCCGACGAACTGCCTTGAATTAGTGAGGTCTCGGGCAGCGTTTCTCCGCACTTCTAGCTTATAGTTTCCCGCCGGGCTTTCCTGCTGTCCCAGAAACTGGGAACAACGTCATCCGGGTGCGTTAATCTGGCACAAGCGAGATTTGGCGTTGTCCAAGCTTTCTCGTTGATGCTAGCTAGGTTATTGGTCCTCGGCTTGATCCGGGCGAGTAGTAACCTGGTCAGTGTGAGACTTTATTTCGATGATGACGCGTTCGACGGCCAGCTGCAGCGCAGTATCGGCAAGGCCGATTCGGGAATGGCCAGTGTGGGTGAGTGCCTGGCGATCGCCGCGCAGATTACGCCGGGCGACCGGGATAGCTGGCACCGGTCCTGGGCAGCATTCGGCTCGCGTCTTGCAGAGCAGGCCAGCAACGCTATGCAGGCCGGCCGCGTGGTCAGCGCGCGCGGCGCCTACCTGCGTGCTGCGGAGTACTTCCGGCAGGCTTTCTTCTTCCACCGCGACAATCTGGACGGGACGGAACTGCGTTCGGCCTACCCCGCAAGCGTGCAAGCGTTCCGGGCGGCCCTGCCGTTGCTGAGTCACCCGGCCAGGGTGATGTCGGGCACGTGGCCGGGGTACCTGTTCACTCCGGCCGGGCCGGCCGTGCCGCGGCCCACGATCTTGCATATCGGCGGCTACGACGGCACGGCCGAAGAGCTGTACGCCTCAGCCGGGCCGGCGCTGGAGCGCGGGTATGCGTTCGCAGCTGTTGACGGCCCGGGACAGGGCTCGGTGTTGTACGACCAGCGCGTCCCGATGCGGCCAGACTGGGAGCACGTCGTGCCAGAGATGGTCGACAGCCTGATCACCGAGCCCGAGGTCGACGCCGAGAAGGTCGTGCTTGTGGGCAGGTCGTTCGGCGGGTTCCTGGCACCGCGCGGCGCGGCAGGCGAGCCCCGGCTCGCCGCCATGATCGTTGATCCCGGCCAGTACGACCTCGGGACAGCAGCCACCGCCAGGCTTGGCGACCTCGCCGGGCGGATCAATGATCCCGCCGCCGATGAGCAATTCAACGCCCTCCTCACATTGCCCGCCGTGCAGGCCCTGCTGGCGCCTCGGATGGTGACCCACGGCACACCAAGCGTGCGGACCTATCTCGCCGACATGCTCGGCTATACCAACGCCCCCACCATCGCTCGGGTGCGGTGCCCCAGCTACGTCACGGACAACGAAGGCGACACCGTCTCTACCGGCCAGGGTCGGCAGTTGTTTGACCACCTCAGCCACCCGAAAGAATTCCGCCTCTTCACCCGGGCCGAGGGAGCCGAAGGGCACTGCGAGGGCATGGCACCCATCGTGTTCTGGACTGCGGCCCTCGACTGGCTCGACCACATCACGAGCTGAGGGCACGACTGTTCCCACCTGCCGGGCGGCCGGACGTGCCGGGCACGCTGGCGGCAAGGCGTCAACCGGTCACTTGAACCTATCCGTTTGTGATGCGTTGTAGCGTGCGCCGACCGAGCAGGCTCATGGCCGGATGGCTGTCGAGGTAATACCAGACGAGACCCATTGCCTGCTCGAACGCCCAGGCCTTGCCGCGTTCCCATTCGAGATCGTCGCACCCGAGGTCGTCGCGAAGCACGTTGCGCGGGCCAGCTTCGAGCAAGTGCCAGGCACTGACCAGGTCGAGCGCAGGATCAGCTGGTCTCATGCCGCCGACGTCTATGACTCCGGCCAGGCGTCCGCTCGAGACGAGCACGTTTCCCGGGGTCAGGTCACCGTGGGTCATTACGTCGTCGGCTGTGCGCGGCAGCTCCCGAAGGGCTGCCCAGGTATGGCGAAGCTGCGGGACATCCAGCAGATGTTCGCTGCGCTCGAAGCAGGTCTGCATCCACCGGTCGTGGGATGGCAGCTCGCCTCCTCGGCCGGTTCCGGTGAACGCTCTGCCGCGCGTATCGATCGCGCGTACCCCTTGGATGAACTCTGCGAGATCGTGCGTGAACGGGACAGATTCGCTCGGGTCTTGGTCGGTGGCCACCGTGCCTGGCAGCCAGGTCAGCACCGACCATGGCAACGGGTAGCACCCCCCGGGGTCACCCAGCGCGACGGGCTCGGGCGTGGAGAACCGGGTACGGCCTAGCAGCTGGCGGGCTGCCTGGGCCTCGCGCTCAAGCCAGCGCCGTGTTGAAGGGATGTCAGCGGGCTGGAGCGGGAACCGGGCCAGGAACTTCTCGCCGATGCGGAACAGTGCGTTCACTGTCCCCTGCGAGGCGACGGCCTGGACAGGCAGCGTCTGCCACTCGGGGAACTGCTCATCCACTAGCATCCGCACCGTCGAGACAGAGACTGCCAGCTGGTCTGGATGCATGTGCACATCGAGAGCATCGCGGTCGCC
>JASHSO010000531.1 GCA_030038715.1 Streptosporangiaceae bacterium | reverse complement strand
GGGCGTGGAGGCGAATCCTTGCGGCCGCGAAGCGCTACGACGTTGAAGTGTCAGAGTCGAGCTGGCGAGATCTTGCCGAAGGCGGCAAGGGCAGTAAGCGCTAGTCCTCAGCCTGACAAGCGAGTCTGCCTGGCACCAGCTCGCGTCGCCCTGGATGGAGATGCCTGCCACGCCGCTAGCTGATGGTCATGGATATCAGGGAATCTGACCGAACATCCTGAACACCAGCACGGTGGTGCGGATGACCTTGCCGTCCCAGGCGCGGGGTAGCCCTTGTGCAGTCGTGGGAACACTAGATCGCACAGGCGCCGCGACTGGCCCGCAAGAGCGGGTATGACGTGCGGTTACCCTGGTCAACTAGTCGGGCTAGCCGGGCCGCCTGGCTGACGTGCTGGAAAGATGTCCCTATCTGGCTAGCTGGTAAGGATGACCGATCGACATGACTGCCCGGGTGAGGATGAAGCGGTGCGCGGCGGCGTGCCTGGCACCGCCCTGGCCGGGAAGGCAACCGCGAGCTAGACGGCGGAGCGGCTGGTGACCGCGAACGGGATGCAGCCCCGGCAGCGGAAGCTGGCTTCGGGCCTCCGCCCGCTCAGGCGCGATCCGTCCGGCACGGGCAAGCCGCTGCCCGCCAACGCGACCGTGGCCTTTGGCGCCGAGCGCAGCGCGGCCGGCATTGACGAATTGATCGCCGACCTCGACAGGAGCCTGATAGGCCTGCTGCCGGTGAAGCGAAAGGTCCAGGAAATCTCGTCGTTGTTGCTGGTCGACAGGGCGCGGCGGCGATTTGGCCTGACCGCTCCGCGGCCTAACCTGCACATGTGCTTCACCGGCTCGCCCGGGACCGGCAAGACCACCGTGGCGCTGCGAATGGCCGATCTGCTGTCCCGGCTCGGCTACATCGAGCAGCCGAATCTGGTCTGTGCCATGCGAGACGATCTCGTCGGCGAGTACATCGGACACACTGCCCCCAAGACCAAGCGCGTCCTGGCTAAGGCAATGGGCGGCGTCTTGTTCATCGACGAGGCGTACTACCTCTTCCGCGGCACCGACTCCAAGGACTATGGCCAGGAGTCCATCGAGATCCTCCTCCAGGTGATGGAGAACGATCGCGACAAGCTTGTGGTGATCTTGGCGGGCTACAAGGATCGGATGGAGACCTTCTTCACTTCCAACCCGGGCATGGGCTCCCGAATCGCCCATCATCTCGATTTCGCCGAGTACACGGTGGACGAGCTGATTGCGATCGGGCGCATCATGCTCGAGCAGGCGTCCTACCGGATGAGCGACGAAGCTGAGCAGGCACTGTGCGGCTACCTGCGCTACCAGATGGGCCGGCCGGGCTTCGCCAACGCGCGTACGGTGCGCAACGACCTCGAAGTTGCCAGGCTGCGCCATGCACATCGGCTGGCCTCCGAACCGCACCGCGGCTGGGCGCGAGATGACCTCATGCGCCTGGAGCGCGCGGACATCCTGGATGGTCAGGCGGGGCTGCTGCACGGGGCCGCAGACACGACTTCTGGCCACGGCGCCGCCGCACCGCGCGCCTTAGACACGCCACCATCCAAATCTCAGCGCGGGCTCAGCACGCAGAACTCATTGCCTTCGGGGTCCGCCAGCACAGTCCAGGAGACTTCGTCGCCCTGGCCGACATCGGCTGGCACCGCGCCGGCATTGCGAAGTGCCGTGACCACGGCGGCCTGGTCCGTTCCAGCTAGCGGCGCGACATCGAGATGCAGCCGGTTCTTGGCAGCCGACTTGGCAGCGGTGTGGCTGAGGAATTCCAGGTACGGCCCAGTACCGCCGACCGATCGCAGCGCAGCGATGTCCTGTCGGTCGTCACACCGGGACCACCCTGCCGCGACTGCCCAGAAGGCGGCCTGCGAGGACGGATCGGCGCTGTCAATGACCACGGCGGCAACCGGTCCGGTGTCGCGATAGACGGCCCGCGGCTCCAGGACGCAGAACTCGTTGCCTTCGGGGTCGGCTAGCACCTTCCAGGGCACGTCGCGCTGGGCGATGTCGACTGGCCTGGCGCCGAGGTCCCGCAGCCGACGGACCAAGGTGCGCTGCTCGTCGAGCGACTGGCTAGCCAGGTCGAGATGCACCCGGTTCTTCGCGGTCTTGGGCTCGGACACGGGCACGAACACCAGCGGCAGCGCCTGCGGGCCCGGGTAACTGAAGCCGGATGGCCAGATCACAGCCTCGGCGGGTTCGTCGGCGGCAGTGACCCAGCCGAGCGCCGCTGACCAGAAACGCGCCAGGAAGGACGGGTCGGCCGCATCGATCACGATGTGGACCAGGCGAGTGGCGACGCTCGGCACGCTACTGCCGGAGCAGCCGGGGGAACGCGTCTCCCAGCAGGTCGGCGACCAGCGCGATCCCGTCGCCACGGCCGATGTCTTCGTCCTGCGTCAGCTGCGGCGTGTCCTTGCCACGGCTGCGGGCAAGCGCCATGCAGGCACGGAACGCGGCCTTGCCGAGGCCAACTAGCGCCTCGTTCTCGGCCGGTACGCCCCCGTCGTAGCGTGGGACCGGACGCGCCAGCACCTCGGGCCATGACCGCGGATCCCGCGGCGTCTCCAAGGAGAGCACCGGCGCGATGTCGGCGGCGACCGCGTCCCGGTTGGTGAGCGCCGGGCCGAGGCTCCACCGTGCGCGCAGCGTCCTGATCACCGACGTGGCACGGTAGGAGTCGGTGATCACTTCCCGTTCCGGGACCCAGGCGGAGACCGCGATCGTGGGCACCCGCAGGCCGGAGCGGTCGAAGCCAAAGTCCATCTGCCCGGGCGTCACAGTAGGGTCGGGCGAGGGCGCGAGCGGCGGCGGAACGTGGTCGTATGTGCCGCCGTGCTCGTCGAAGGTGACCAGGAGCAGCGTATTCCACGCATTCGAGCCGCGCTCAGCCGATGAGGTCCGGACCGCGTCGTAGATCTTGGCCAGCAGCGCCTCGCCGCCGAGCAGTGATGACGGGGGATCTACGTCGATCCCGGGGAACAGCGCGTTGAAGGACGGGTGCATGTCGTTGTGCCCGTACAGCAGGTTGGGCTCGACGAAGGCGTAGGCAGGCAGGTTGCCGTCGGCAGCGTCCTGCAGGAACTGGTCGGTGGTAACGAACTTGGTCGCGAAGTGCGGCCAGAGTCGCTGCGCGTGGATGATTCCGGTCAGCGAGATGTGGCTCGGCGGGTCGCAGTACACCCGCCAGCTCAGGCCCTGCCGGTCAAGCCTCTCGAAGATCGTTTCTGCGGTGTTGTGCAACGGAAACGAGTCAGCGGGAGACAGGTTGTCCACGTAGCCCGACGAGGTACCTGCGTGGAAGAACGACCGGTTCGCGAACGTCTGCGACGGTACCTCGCAGAACCAGTGGTCGAACACCGCAAATCCGCGGGCCAGCGTTGAGGTCACTGGCATCTGCCCGGGGGTGTATCCGGTCATGATCTGGGCGAACTCGTCGTACCTCGGCTGGCGGCCAAGCTCGGCCGCGAACGCGCTGATGTAGTCGGCGACGAACCCGTCCATGGTTGGCGGCTGCCGCGAGTCGGCTGGGGCGTTGAACGGCGCCGTCATGTCGTC
>JASHSO010000530.1 GCA_030038715.1 Streptosporangiaceae bacterium | reverse complement strand
CTCGTCAGCCATGCCTCGCCGCCTCCCACCGTCGTCGCCGCGCTTCGACCGGCCTGAGTGTTCATTATCGTCGCGGCAGGCGGCCAGGGCGGGCCGGCCACGTTCCCGTTCCCATCGCCGTCGCTGGACCCGGCGGTGCGCCGACGGGAATACCTCCGCCGGTGCCGACGTTCTTCGTTCTGCCGGTGCGATGTGTCCCCCGGGCCGCATCTACCGCCTTCGCGGACTACCGTCCGGCTGGAGCCGCGTTGAGCCACTCGCCGAGAGGCGACCACGCGCCGGCCCGGCACGCCCTCGTGAGCGCAGCTCCCGGGGGCGTCGTCATGCTCAGCGCAGCCGCGCCGCGGCGAGTTGCCTGCGCAGGACGGCCGGCGCCTCGGTCAGGGACGGACCATACCAGGTCAGGTGGCGGCCACTGACCAGGGCAACACGCGAACCGGGGAATTCCTCGGGCCCGTCAGATGCGCTGAACCGGTACGGCTCGTCAGGGAGCACGACTAGCTCGGCTCCGGCCCGGCGCAGCTCGTCGATGCCGACCCGCGGATAGCGATCCCGATGCCCGGCGTACAGGTTGGCTACTCCGAGCCGGGCCAGCAGGTCGGCAGCGAAGTTGTCCCGGCCGAGAACCATCCACGGCCGCCGCCAGATCGGCACCACCGCGGCCAGTTCCGACGTCGCGTGCACCGGTCGCCAGGCGTCCGCCGCGGCGTCCAGCCAGGCCGGCTCGAGCCGCCTGCAGGCCAGAGTGATCACCCGGCGCAGCGAGTCGAGCGCTTCCGGCAAGTTCCGGATCCGGGTAACCCATACCGCTAGGCCGGCGGCACGCATGGCCGCGAGGTCGGGCTCCCTGTTCTCCTCCTCGTTGGCCAGCACGACGTGCGGCCGGAGCGCGATGACCCGGTCGATGCTGGGATTCTTGGTGCCGCCAACCCGGCTCACCGCGAGCCCGGCCGGGTGCGAACACCAGGTGGTGGCACCGACCAGCAGGCCGGGAGCGCACGCCGCCACGGTCTCGGTCAGCGACGGAACCAGCGAGACCACCCGCGCGACTGTCGCCGGCACCGGGACGGGGCTGCCAAGGTCATCGGCCAGCGTGTCCGCCGGACGGTCACGCATGCTGCCCCCAGACCCCGTCGCCCGCACCCATTGTGACGCCAGTCGTATGGTCACACCAGCCTCGCGGCGAGAAGTGGCTCGAACTACTCTGGGGACCTGCCGCCGCGCCTGCGGCCTTCGCCGTCGCCGAGGAAGGCTCTGCCAGATGTCCGATGCACTGCCCGAAGCGGTCATGGCCACGCTGGACGATCCGTTCGCCAAGCTGTCCGGGCCGCTGGCCGGCACCAGGAAGCTGCACTTCGAAGTCGCTGGCACGCGCCTAGTGACCCCGCACATGCAGCGGGTCGAACTGACCGCTGCGGAACTCGCGGACTTCAGCTACCGCCCGGGCCAGGATGTCATGCTGCTGGTCGCGGCCGACGGGAACAAGCCGGTGCGCAGGCGTTACACCATCCGGCGGCTCGACATAGCCGGGAGGCTGCTGACCATCGACGTCGTACTGCACGGCGCGGGACCCGGCGAGCGCTGGGTGCGTGCTGCGCGTCGCGGCGACCGGATCGAGGGAATCGGGCCACGAGGGAAGGTCTCACCGTTTCCGGCCGCCGACTGGCACCTGTTCATGGGCGACGAGTCCGCTATGCCCGCCATCCTGGCCATGACCGAGTCGCTGCCCGGGGACAGCGTGGCAACGCTGGTGATCGAGATTCCGGAGGCTGCAGACGAGCAAGACTTCTCGGCACCGGCCCGGACGCGGGTCAGCTTCCTGCACCGTCTGGGGCGTCGGGCCGGCGACCCCGCCGCGTTGACCGCCGAGGCCGCGGACGTGGAGTTGCCAACCGGGCGCGGGCATGCCTACCTGCTCGGTGAGGCCCGGGTGGTGCTGGCCATGCGCGAGGTCTTGTCGGCTCGTGGCATCGCCGAATCCCAGCTGTCGCCGAAAGCGTACTGGGGCCTCGGCCGCGCCAATGCCGGCCACGGGGAACCGGCCCGGGACACCTAGCCGAAGGCCGCGTGACCCCGGCGCGCGGCCTGGTCACAGTGGTGCCTGCGACGGCCAAACCGTCGTTCTCCCCCAATGGGCACAAAGCTGATTCATAATAAGTTCACGAGCCGTTGTCCGCTCTGCCGAAGGGAGCGCTTCGGTGGCATCCGCAGTGGCGGCAGAGGCCTCAGCTGTCCTGGCCCAGACCTCCACGCGAACCTTCATGCTCGGGATCGACAAGGCCGGCCGGATTCGCCACCACGACCGCGGCGCCGGCGATGTACTCGCCGATGAGCCGGGCGCTCTGCTCGGCACCGAGATTGCCGGCCTGCTGGCGTACCCGGACGGGCCGTCGGCCGCAACCTTGCAGGGCCTGATCGACAGCGCGTGCTCAGATCGGGAGGGAACGGCAGTGCTCGCCTTCCGCACGACGGGCGGGGCAACGGCCGACGCGGTCGTGACTCTGCAGCCGGTGCGCTCGGACGATCCCGAGCTCGCGGCCCAGGTGATCATGCGGATGGCGCCGCCGGTGACCGAGCGCTTCCTCGACCCGGCGGTGATGCGGCACACCATGCTCGAGGGTGCTGTCCGCCGGATCGGCGGTGCGCTAGACATCGACCAGATGGCGCCGGAGCTGATCAACATTATCGTGCCGCATTTCTGCAATGCGGCCGGCCTGGTCGTGCTGGAGAGCCTGGTCGGCGACGACGAGTTCCCGGCTCAGTCCCTCGACGGATCCAACCCCGTCCGCAGGCTAGCCGTCGCGCACGATGACGACGACGCTCGGTGGGACGCCGCGTTTCCGACCGGCGAGATTCTGCACTATCCGGCCGACACGCCCTACACCAGGTGCATGGCCACGCAGCATCCGGTCTGCGAGTTGATCGGCCGCGAGAGCGCGGAGAACATCTCGGCGGCATGGACTCGCAGGCCCGTCGCCGACCTGTTGTCCGGGGTGTCGATGCTGCTGCTGCCGCTGATCGCCAGGGACATCATGCTCGGCTTCTTCGTCTGCGTGCGCCGCGTTGGCTACCGCAAGTTTGACGCCTACGACACCGAGATCGGGATGGAGTTCGCATCCCGTGTGGCGATCTTCATGGACAACGCGCAGCGCTACAGCAGGGAGCGGGCGACCGCGCTGACGCTGCAGCGGAGCATGCTCCCAACCGGCCTGTCTTATCCGTCGTCGGTCGAGGTCAGGCACCGGTACCTGCCTGGCAGCAAGCTGATCGAGGTGGGCGGCGACTGGTACGAGTCGATCGCGCTGCCGGGCGGGCGAGTAGCGCTGGTCGTCGGTGACGTGGCCGGCCACGGGGTGCGGGCGGCGGTCACCATGGGCCGACTGCGGACGGCCATCCATACCCTGGCCATGCTCGAGCTGCCGCCGGCCGAGACCCTGCAGCAGCTCAACGAACTCATGCAAGAGCTCGGAGTCCGCGAGCCGCACTTCGCGACCTGCGTATACGCGATCTACGACGCTGTCGCCGGCACCTGCGAGGTGGCATCGGCGGGGCACCTGCCGCCGCTGCTCGTGCGCCCGGATGGCACTAACGAGCTGCTGGACGTGTCGCCTTCACCCCCGCTCGGCATCGGCACGGGGGCGATCCAGAGCAGGCTGCTGCCGATCGAGGACGGCAGCCTGCTCGTGCTCTACACCGACGGCCTGGTGGAGAAGCGGGAGCGAGACATCGACGACGGCCTGAACAGGCTGCGCGAAATCTTCGGCCCCGACTGTGTCCAGGACGCCGTTGACGATCTGTGTCGGGCCACCCTGGCCGGGGTGTACGCCGACGAGCACCGCGACGACATAGCACTACTCGTCGCCCGCCTTCGGCGGCTGGCCAAGGACCGCTACGTCACCTGGGCGCTGCCCGCCGAGCTGACATCTGCGCGGCGAGCCAGGTCGCTGATCCGGCGGCCGCTGCGCAAATGGGGCCTGCTCGAACTGCTGCCCACAGCCGAGCTGCTGGTGTCCGAGCTTGTCACCAACGCGGTCCGGTATGCGCAGGGCAAGATAGGGCTCAGGCTCGTGCTCGAGGGCGGGTTGGTCTGCGAGGTCATCGACGACTCGGCCGCGTTGCCGAGGCTGCGCCAACCGGACGACGAAGACGAGCGAGGCCGCGGCCTGCAGGTTGTCAGCCAGCTCGCGCAGCGGTGGGGAGCCCGCCGGGCCGTGGCTGGCAAGGTCGTCTGGTGCGAGCTGGCGCTGCCGCTAAGCTGACCAGCCCCTGGCCTACCGCGTCGTGCTCGGCGCCCGCCTGGTGTCCTGCTTGATGGCCAGCTTCCCGTGCTGCATGATCGCGACCCGCTGCGCGCGGCGCGCGATGCTGCTGTCATGGGTGACCAGCACCAGGGTCAGGTGGTGGTCCCGCCAGAGCCGCTCGAGGAGCCCGATGATCTCGTCCCTGGTCCCTTCGTCCAGGTTGCCCGTCGGCTCGTCGGCCAGCAGCACCTGTGGCTGTTTCAC
>JASHSO010000050.1 GCA_030038715.1 Streptosporangiaceae bacterium | reverse complement strand
GCCGCTGCTGCTTCCTCCGGTGCCACCTCCGGCTGCGGGATCAGCCGGAACGCCGCCAGCACGTCGGTCGGCCGCGGCCGGTAATCGGGAGTCCAGTAAATCTCCCGGTATTCGTGAACTCCTGCCTCGAACATGTTCCGAAGCCTACGAGCGACGCACCATTGAAAAAAGGTCGAATTATTCGATGAGTCATAGTGATTCCTCTATGACCTTCCGGGCTTGCTCGGAGCGGAGATACTCGCCGAACGCCGCCACAGCCGGGCGTACTGGCCCAGATGGCGGGAACAGCACGTACCACGGACGGATCAGCGGCGTGCCGGGGACCGGGATTTCCGCCAGCAGGCCGTCGCGCAACTCGCGCGCGACAGCGAGGCGTGAGATCAGCGTGATGCCAAGGCCGACAGCCAGGCCCTGCTTGATCGCGCCGTTCGAGCCGAGCGTCAGCAACTCCGGCGAACCGGATCCCGAGCCGAGGTCGAGGTCTGCCAGCAAGCGCTCGGTGGCGCGCCGGGTGCCCGACCCTTCCTCGCGCAGCAACCACGGCGTTCGGCAAAGGTCTGCGGGAACCTCCCGTCCGACCACCACGAGCTCGTTGGCGAGGAACGGGTAGCCCGTGAGGGCCCGGCCCGGCGGCCTGCCGCCGATTCCAATGTCAGCGCGCCTGGACTGCAGCCGCTCCAAGACGGACGAGCGGTTGCCCACCTCGAGCAGGATACTGATGCCCGGACGGAGGTCGCGGTAGGCCCGGATGAGCCGCGGTGCCAGGTACTCACCCGCCGTGTTGACGGCCGCCATCCGAACCTTCGAATTCTCCGGCTGCGCGGCCTCGCGCGCGGCGTTCGCGCCCTGCTCGATCAGGCCGAGTATCTGCGCCGCGTACGGAACGAACGCCTCGCCCGCCTGGGTCAACCTGACGCCGCGTCCATGCCGCTCGAAGAGCACGGTACCTAGCTCGCGGCTGAGAGATGCCACGGCGGCCGACACCGACGGCTGGCTGACTAGTAGCTGTCCGGCAGCGGCGTGGACGCTGCCGGCGTTCTGCACCGCGAGGAACGCCCGGATCTGAGTGAGAGTGATCGCCATTCAGGCCTCCACGCCGCAGTTCACCGGAGCGTGATCACGTTGCCGGTGACCAGCGCAGCGGCATCCGATGCCAGGCAGCCAATGACCTCGGCTGTCGCCCCGCGACGCCATGGTGGGCACCGGTCACTATCGCGGTATGGCCTGTGCTCACCGCTGCCGCGTCCCCACAAACATCACCCGCGAGGGCAACGCGTCGCCCGCAGTCGGGCTCATCGCGCGCTCGCGCACCGCGAAGCCCGCGGCGGCCAGTAGCTGGAGCCAGGAGTCCCGGCGAAACGAGCCGAGGCGGTGCGTCTCGCGCACGACGCGCTCGCAGCCGTCGCGGTCGCGGAGCGTGAACTCGTACTCCGCCACGATCCAGTCGTCGGCCGGGTCCGGATCGCTAGTGCGCTCTTGGAAGCTGGCCTGGCGACCGCCGGCACCGCTTCCGCCGCCGCCCGCAGCGCCAGCCCGGAATGTCTCGGCGGTGTGGTCCGGGGTGAACACGGCAAGTCCGCCGGGCCGACAGTGGGCGTACGCGGTCTGGATGACCAACTTCAGCTCGGCAAGGTCCGTCACGTAGTCGATTGCGTCGTGCACAAGTACGGCGTCGAATAGCCGACCGAGCCGCACAGTCCGCATGTCACCGCAAACATGCTCGCACTCCGGGTTCAGCGCCCTGGACACCTCCAGCATCCGCTCGGAGATGTCCACCAGGGTCAAGGCTAGGCGATCCTTGAGGTGCACCGCGATGCCTCCGCCGCCACTGCCGAGATCGAGCACATCGCGCACTGGCACCTCCGCCAAGCCGAAGGCTGCCCGGATTGAAGCGGCGTCCTCTGCGTACTCCCGCGGCGGCGAGATGAGCGGCCACCACTCGGCCAGCTCGTGGTACAGGCGGTAGTGCGCAGCCGGGCCGGGCCCGCTAGTCCCCGGTCGCACCGTCGATGCGCTCGCGGATGAGGTCCGCGTGGCCGTTGTGGCGGGCATACTCCTCGATCATGTGCTGGTAGATCCAGCGCAGCGATACTGGCCGCTTCGCGCCCGGAGCCAGCTCCTCAAGGCCGACACCGGTCACTGCCGAACGAGCCCGCTCGACGCTGGCCAGGTACGCGGCCAGGTTCTCGGCTGCCCGCGCGGGATCGACGCCGTCGAAGTCGGCGTCAGGGTCTTGCTCCGTGCAGTACCACTGACCGTCGGGCTGGTCGTCGAAGTCGTGGAACCAGCTCTCGACCTCTGTCATATGCCGCACCAGGCCGAGCAGCGACAGGCTCGACGGCGGGCAGGACCGGGTCGCGAGCTGCACGGGTTCGAGGCCTGCACATTTATGCAGCAACGTGGCCCGGTGATACTCCAGCCAGCTCTCCAGGCTGGTGCGCTCGTCGGGCGGCGTCCGCGGCGGCGCACCCCGCTCGGGCTCCGGCCAAGGTGCCATGCGCCGAATGTTACCCACCCCGGCCAACCGCCCGGCAACCGGTTTACCTGCACCGCTGCCGGGCGGCGCCGGCATGGCCAGCGCGGCCTGTGGATGGCCGACGCGCGGCCAGCACCGGCCAGCGTCAGGCCTTGACGGCCTCGACCTCCAAGTGCAGCGTGATCTTGTCGGACACCACGGCACCGCCGTTCGCCATCGGCGCCTCGAAGTTCACGTTGAAGTCTCGCCGGTTGATCTCGCCAGTCGCGGTGAAGCCGACCCGTTGCCCGCCGTAGGGGTCGGGCCCGAAGCCGTTGAGCTCGAGCGCGAGCGGGACGTTCCTGGTCACGCCCTTCAGCGTGAGCCGACCGTCCAGCACGTACTGACCGTCCTCCGCCCGAATACCGGTCGAGCGGTACGTCATCGTGGGGTAGGTCTCGACCTCGAAGAAGTCGGCGGAGCGGATGTGCGCGTCGCGCTGCTCGTTGCCGGTGTCGATGGAGCCCAGGTCGACTTCGGCGATGACCGAAGACTCCAGCGGATCGTCCGCGGTCACGATCTCGCCGCTGAACGTCTTGAACTTCCCGCGGACCTTGCTCACCATCATGTGCCGGACCGAAAAGCCGACTTCCGAGTGAACGGGGTCGATGGTCCAAGTCCCCGCGAGGTAACCCGGGATGCGGGTCTGTGTGCTTGTTGCGGTCACTGCCATCACTCCAGACGTGCAGGTTGTTGAGTACTACGTTGTTGAACACTCAAATGATTACCCCGCCTGACGGCAGTTGTCAAACGCTCAACCAATTGCATATCCTGCTGTCATGGCCGGTACCAGATGGTTGACTGCGGACGAACAGCGAGCGTGGCGGGCATATCTGGAAGCCACCCACGCGCTGCTCGCTGCGATCGACGGCCAGCTGCAGCAGAGCATGGGCGTCCCCCACGCCTATTACGAGATCCTGGTGCGGCTGTCCGAGGCGCCCGACAGGTCGCTGCGGATGAGCCAGCTCGCGGAGGCATGCATGTCCAGCAAGAGCCGGCTTTCGCACGCGGTAGCCCGGCTAGAGGAACGCGGCTGGGTCGAGCGCCTAAACTGCCCCAGCGATCGCCGGGGCCAGTTCGCCCGGCTGACGCCGGCCGGATTCGCCGCGCTGGAGGCGGGCGCACACGGGCACGTGGAGCAGGTCAGGAATGCCCTGTTCGACCCGCTCAGCCCCGAGCAAGTGGACCAACTCGCGGCGATCAGCAGGACCATCGCGGCGGCGGCCGACGGAGCGATGGGCGAAGGCGGTCTTGATTCGTGCTGCTCGAATGACGCCGAGGAGGCCTAGCCTTCCATGCTGAGCTGGGCAGCCATGCGATCAGCTATGCACGCCGGGCCAGGCCCCGGCTCGGTCCTTAGCCCGACGATCACGCCAGCCCGGTCTTGCTCGCCGCGATTCTGGCTGAGCTTCTGCTTGGCCTCGATGCGGGTGATCGTCATCTCGACGCCGACGATCGCGCGGAGCTGGCCTTCGACGTAGTCCGGCGGGGCGTCGGTCACGGCCCACGGATGATCGCGTGTCTGCTCGTGCAACCGGGTGAGTCGGCTCACCAGCGCCCGCTTCCACTCCTGGTCGTGGTGGAATGCGACGGTCCCCGTCAGGTGCACGGTCTCGTAGTTCCAGGTCGGCACCACCCGGCCGTGCCTGGCCTTGCTCTCATACCAGGCCGGGGAGACGTAGGCCTGCGGCCCGTGCACGATGGCCAGCGCCTGCGCTGCGGGCAGCGCGGTCTTCCACTGATCGTTCGCGATCGCGATATGGCCGAGCAACTGCCCGTACCGGCCAGGCTCGCTCTCCCTGCCCGGAAGGTCGGCCTGCAGGTCCCAGATGACGGGCAGCAACGTCGAGACTGGCCTGGTGCCGTCGAACGTGACGAGGTCGGCCGCCTGCGCGGCGTCGACGAAGGCCTTGATCTCGGCCAAGTCGGTGAGTGCGAAGTGCCGGGGCATGTACATCCTCTCAGGTTAGGCTGAATGCAAAGCGTTGACGGAGACAAGTAGCACCGGACCACGCGAGCCACACACCCGGCGAACCACATTCGCCACGGCCCCAGAGAGCCGCCGGAAGCTGAGAAGGCGGCCTCGCGCCCGGAGGCGAAGACACTCCTGAGCGCGGGGAGGAACGGCGGTCGCCACCAGCGGTCGGCCCGATGTCCCGCCGGCCGGCCCCCGTCACCGGGCCCAACGAGGCTGCCTGCCAGCAGGCGGGCGGCGAAAGTGCGGTGGCACCGCGAGTTCCCTTATCGCCCGCACTCCC
>JASHSO010000529.1 GCA_030038715.1 Streptosporangiaceae bacterium | reverse complement strand
GCCCTCGTCCCGGGCGCGAGCTGGCTGACCGCGATGCCAGCACCGGACGGGCACCGCCGGCTGCGCAAGCGCACCGTCGCGCATCTCGGCCTCCCGGCATCCGCCTGACAATGCCAGCGGACACAGCCCGCCGGCATGCTCTTGGGTGCCCCGTCCCGCGCGGCCATATGCGGATGCCGCTATGACCGGAGTGGGCCTTGCAGGCGGAGCGCTGGCATGCGCGGTGACCGCGATCGCGGCGGTCGCGGCCGACCGGCTCAGCGTCCACCCTTCGCGCGCTCGCGCGGTGAGTGACCAGGACCAAGGTGACACCTTAACGGCGAGCGACGCGAGCCCGAGCCCGCTCGAGGCGACACGCGCCCTGCTGATCGCAGCGCACCCGACGGCGGACGGGCTGGAGTCCAGTCGTTGTGCTGACAGCTATGATAATTTCAACTATCATAGACTCATGACCAACAAGCCAGTGCAGCTTTATGACCGAGATTCTGAGTGGCGGGAACTCACCGAGTTCACGACCTCAGACCAGGCCGGTGCGACGCTCGGACTGGTCTACGGCCGCCGGCGGCAGGGCAAGACGCTGCTACTCCAACTGCTGACGCTAGGAACCGGCGGGTTCATGTTTCCGGCCACGCAACAAGGAGAGGCGCAGAATCTTGCTGACCTCGGGGCTGCTTACGCCGAATATCGGGGCCTGCGGCAGCCGGTTCACTTCCGGGACTTCCGGGAGGCCCTGACTGAGTTGCTGCGCCTTGGCGAGGAACAACCGACGGCCGTGGTCATCGACGAGTTCCCTTACCTGGTGTCAGCAACACCCGCCCTCCCGTCATACCTGCAGCAGGAGCTGAGCCCGCTCGGCCATGCCCGGCAGCACACCCGGACCAGAATGATCGTGTGCGGCAGCGCCCTGACAACCATGTCCGGCTTGCTCGGGGGCGGCGCCCCGCTACGCGGCCGTGCCCGGCTTGAGCTGATAGTCCGACCGTTCAACTATCGCGCATCGGCCGAATTCTGGGGTGTCGAGCACAACCCCGAGCTGGCTTTCAGGCTGCACGCGCTTGTCGGTGGCACACCCGCCTACAAGGACATGTGCGCCGGAAACGGCCCGGCGTCGCTGGCTCAACTCGGCGGCTGGGTGGCGCGCAGGCTGCTCAACCCTGCCTCGGCCATGTTCCGGGAGGGAGGCCTGCTGCTGCGCGAAGAGCCATCCATCGCCGACCCAACCTCGTACGCGGCAGTTCTGGCCGCAATCAGCGGCGGCGCGCGGCGGCGCTCAGAAATCGCCGCGGCACTCGGCCGCCCGAGTGGCGCACTGGCGCACCTGCTGACCGGCCTGGAGGACATCGGCATGATCGACCACCTGGGCGACGCGCTGCGCGGGAAGCGAACCGTCTTCCAGATCGCCGAACCAGTCGTACGGCTCTACCAGCTCCTCATCGCCCGGCATGAGCCGGAACTCGTCGCCGGACGCGCTGCCCAGCTCTGGGCGCGAAGCGCCCAGACCATCGCCGAGAAGATCTACGGACCGCACTTCGAAGACCTGGCCAGGGCCTGGTGCCTTCAGCACGCTGCGGAGGAAACCCTCGGCGGCACCCCGGTCAGTGTCCTGCCCACCGAACTGCCGTGCCGCGAGCACCACAGCGGCCATCATATCGACCTGGTCGTGGCAAAGGACGCAGCACCGGGTCACATCAGCGCGATCGGCGAGGCAAAAGCCACCCGCACCCCGGTGGGCGTGAGCGAGCTTCAGCGCCTTGAGCACCTGCGCGGCCTGCTGCCCGCGGCGCGTGTCGGCCAGCTGCCGAAGCTGCTCCTGTTCAGCCTCACCGGCTTCACGGCCGGGCTTGCCGCCGAGGCCGCCGTCAGGGGCGACCTTGAGCTGGTCGATGCTGACCGCCTCTATCACGGCTCGTGATCGTGCCGGGACAACCACATCCACTGGACGGACGCTGGTTACTGGCCCAGGTCCCCGCACCGCCCGGCCGCCTCTGTCAGCTAACGGGCGTTCCCAGAAATGCGAGCCAGCAAGCTGAGCCGTCACTCTGCGTGGCCACCTCGCGGGCCATCGGGACTGGCGGCGTGGAACGGTTCGTGGGACGACTTCCGTGAGCACTGTGTGCGCCTGGTGCTTTCAGTGCACGAATGTGCTGCGTCTGTGCAGGCAGAGCGCTCGGTGCGGCCCAGCAGTCCTCTCTTAATCCGCGGGTCTATCCCTGCAGGTCGCCGCAGCTGGTGATTACGGGCGTGAGTATCCGCGTCCAGGTCCGCCTCCGGTCTATGCCCGGTACATGAAATGTCCATCCGAGGTCGGTGGCAGGCGTATCCGGCGCCGTCATCGGGTCGCCCTGCCGGGGGCGCCACACGCTGGCCAGCCACAACGGTCATGGCCTGGCCGTGGGCCACGCACAACCTAAGGACCCCGCGATCTGCCATGCTCACGCCGGATCACGTGAACGCGCTTACCTCGGCCGTTGCCGTCGTCCGAGCCAGCGCTACCGCCTGCCGATCCCCAGCACCTTCCAGGTGCCTCGGCCGATCGGAGACACCACCCTAACGGTCAGGGGGTCAGCACCAACTCAGCACGCTATCGGGAACCGGCGGGAACCAACCGGGAATAACGGGCAAACAGGCAACCGCCGGAAACCGGAGTTCACGGGCCCTTTCAAGATCCGCACCAGCGCCACGACCAGCGGTTATTACCGCACGTCCAGTCCGGTAACGGCCCTTCCGATGATCATGCGCTGGATCTCCGACGTGCCCTCGAAGATCGTGAAGCTCGTGGAGATGCGAGCAGTTCCCGCAGGTAGACGGGCTGACTGGCCCGCGGATGTCAGCACCAACTCAGCACGCATCCGTGGCTGTCGCTGCCAGAACGGCCAACAGGCCCGGACAGTGTGCACACCACCAGGCTGCAGCCGACTGCGGGCGATGTGCTCGTGCATGTGGTTGTACGCCTGGGCGAAGGT
>JASHSO010000528.1 GCA_030038715.1 Streptosporangiaceae bacterium | reverse complement strand
CCAACGGGGCAGGCAAGACGACGACGATCCGCATGCTGACTACCCTGCTGAAACCGATGGCCGGCAGCGTCAGCGTGCTCGGTGTCGACGCCACGACCAGCCCCATGCGCGTGCGCAGGATGATCGGCTACGTTCCCCAGTTGCTGTCGGCGGACGCCACGCTGACCGGCTGGGAGAACGTGCAGCTATTCGCCCGACTATTCGACGTGCCGCGGTCGGTGCGCCACGAGCGGGTCGAAAGCGCGCTGGCCGCGATGGGCCTGACTGAGCCGGCCAGCCGACTGGTCAAGACGTATTCCGGCGGCATGATCCGGCGCCTCGAACTCGCCCAGGCGCTGGTGAACTCGCCAAGCCTGCTCGTGCTTGACGAGCCCACCGTCGGCCTGGACCCGATTGCGCGCACAGACGTCTGGGAGTACATCGGCGGCCTGCGCGAGCACACCGACATGACGGTGCTGATGACGACGCACTACATGGACGAAGCTGACACCTACTGCGACCGCGTGGCACTCATGCACGCGGGCTCTATCCGTGCCACCGGCACGCCCGGCATGCTCAAGGCCATGCTCGGTGACGGCACGACGCTAGACGACGTGTTCCGGCACTACACCGGCGGCACCCTCGACGACAACACAGAATCGGGAGGCATCCGTGACGTCCGCCGCGCCAGGCGTACCGCCCGTCGTCTCGGCTGAGGCACCGGCCGGCCGGGCCGATTTCGGCGTCGTGCTGCCACAGGCCGACACTCCGCTCGCAGTGCTGCGGCGGCTCGCAAGCCGGATCGTGACGCTGTGCTGGGTCGAGCTGCGCAAGATCCGGCATGATCGCACCGAGCTGTATACCAGGGCGATACAGCCGGCGCTCTGGCTGCTGATCTACGGCGAGGTCTTCACCAAGATCCACGCGATCCCCACGCCCGGGGGCATCCCCTACCTCGCCTACCTGGCGCCCGGCATACTCGCCCAGTCCGCGCTGTTCATTGCGATCTTCTACGGCATTCAGATCATCTGGGAGCGCGACGCGGGCGTGCTCACCAAGCTGATGGTCACCCCGACGCCGCGTTCGGCCCTGATCAGCGGCAAGGCGTTCGCGGCCGGCCTTCGGTCGGTGGTACAGGGCACCGTCGTCGTCATCCTGTCTGCGCTACTCGGCGTGTCCCTCACGGCAGATCCGCTGAGGCTGATCGGCGCGGCGGCTGTGGTCGTTCTCGGCTCGGCGTTCTTCTCCTGCCTGTCGATGACGATCGCGGGGCTGGCTCTGTCCAGGGACCGGCTGATGGGCATCGGCCAGGCGATCACCATGCCGCTGTTCTTCAGTTCGAGCGCCCTGTACCCGGAGAAGATCATGCCGGGCTGGCTCCAGGTGATCAGCAAATGCAACCCGCTGTCCTACGAGGTAGACGCGCTGCGTGGGTTGCTGATCGGCACCCCTGCCCATCTCGGTCTGGACTTGACCGTGCTGGTCTGCGCAACGATCGCCGGAGTTGTCGTCTCGGCCGCGTTGCTGCCGCGCCTGGCCAGGTAGCTCACCTCACCTCCGCCCGGCGGGCCTGGCCCCAGCACGGGCGGGCCGGGGCCCGGCCCGGCAGGCCTGGCCCCGGCGCCGGCAGACCATGATCACGAAAACTTGCGGTACCCGGGAGTATCGCAATCTCACGTGTTGACACTTATCCACAGTCGGCGACTTAGCTGGCCGGCTCTGCGCTCCCGCCGGTCAGCAATCCGTCGATGACGAGGCGGAGCATCCGCTCAGTCTGGCCTGCCTCGCCGGCGCCGGCGTCGGAGGCCAGGATCAGACCGTGGGTGAGCCGCAGCAGGTCGGTCCCCTGCACGTCCGCCCGCACCACTCCCGCGTCCTGGGCTCGCTGCACAACTGCCGTCGAGCAACGACGGAGCGTCGCGCCGCATGCTGACAGCAGCTCAGAGTCCCTGCCGATCATCTCGACCAGCGCCGCGCTCAGGCTTCGCTTCGTCCGGCCGAACGTCACCAGCGCATGGAGCCACTCGGCCACCGCATCGCCGGGCGACTCGGCGGTGAGCAATTTCCCGGCCAGGACCTCGAGGCCCTCGACCTGATCTGCGTAGACGGCTTCAAGCAGGGCCTGCCGGGACGGAAAGTGCCGGTACAACGTGCCGATGCCGACTCCGGCCCGGCGCGCGATCTCCTCGAGCGACACGTCATCGGCGCCATGCTCGGCGAAGGCCTGGCCCGCCGCGACAAGAAGGCGCTCATAGTTGCGACGCGCATCGGCGCGCTTAGCCGGACCCGCCTGGCCGCGGCCGCCATCGGCACGCTTGGCCGGACCCGCCTCGCCGCGGCCGCCATCGGCACGCTTGGCCACCTCGGCCTCGTCCCCTGGCCTGGCTGCACTCATTGCTGACCCCGCTGAAACTCAACTTGCAAAACGGAGGGATCCTCCGTATAGTTAACGGAGGGATCCTCCGAATAGAGCTTAGCTCGCCTGGGCCGCAGAAGCCACTGAACAGTCGGCCTCGCGACCTCGACAGTGCCCAATCCGCCTCTACCGCGCACAGCGGGTACCCGCACAGCGCGCAGCACCAGTCAAATACCGCCCTTCCGTGGTCACGCACTGCCCAATCACGGATCCACAGTTCCCGGAAGGAACCATGTCTCTCTCTACCGATTCCGTACGGTCCACCGAGACCCGCCCGGCCGCGGTCTTGCCGAGCGCTGAGCAGGCCCTGCCGGACACGCCACTGCGCAAAGCAGCAGGCGCGCTGGCCGCCCGGCTGCAAGGCCGCGACCGGCGGGCCATCACGCTCGCCGTCGTCCTGTTCGCGCAGCTAATGATCGTCCTGGACATGACAGTGGTCAACATCGCGCTGCCTTCCATGGAAACGGGGCTGCATCTGTCACCCACCAGCCTGTCTTGGGTGCTGAACGCCTACGCCCTCACCTTCGGCGGCCTGCTGCTGCTTGGCGGCCGGGTCGGCGACATCCTTGGCAGGCGGCCAGCGTTCATGGCCGGGCTTGCCGTCTTCACCCTGGCCTCACTGGCCGGCGGGCTGGCTACGTCCTCAGCACTGCTGCTCGCCGCCCGCGCTGTCCAAGGAGTCGGCGGTGCACTCGCTTCTCCCGCCGTGCTGGCGACGATCGTGTCGACGTTCCCCGAAGGCAGGGAGCGGATCCGCGCGCTCGGCATCTTCACCGCCGTCACCATGGGGGGCGCCTCGCTCGGCCTCGTGCTCGGCGGAATGATCACGCAGTGGGCCTCCTGGCGGTGGGTGTTCTTCATCAATGTGCCCGTAGGCATCGCGGTCGTCGCAGCGGCGCCGCGGCTGCTGGCTCGCTCGAGTCGCACGAGCGGTACCTTCGACCTCTCCGGCGCGGTCACCTCGACCAGCGGTATGGCCGCGCTCGTCTACGCCTTCATCAACGCCGCCTCAGCCGGCTGGTCGAGCCGAGTGACCATCGGCGCATTTGCCGCTGCGGCGGTCCTGCTCGGCTTGTTCATCCTCGTCGAGGCCAGGACCGCACAGCCGATCACGCCGCTGTGGCTGCTGCGCGACCGTAGCCGCGCCGCCTCGTACCTGGCCAGGCTGCTACTGGTCGGCGGCTTGTTCGGGATGTTCTTCTTCCTCACTCAGTTCGTGCAGCGCGTTCTTGGCTTCAGCCCGCTGACCGCCGGGCTGTCCTTCCTGCCGATGACCGGTGCGCTCTTCGCCACGTCTCGGCTCGCGCCGAGGCTGGTGCCGCGGTTCGGCCCGAAGCCGCTGATGGTGGCCGGACTGGTGCCGGTGCTGGCAGGCATGGCGTGGCTGAGCCAGCTATCCCCGGCGACAAGCTACGTCCCCGGGCTGCTCATCCCGATGGTGCTGCTCGGCGGCGGCATGGGACTGGCGTTCGTTCCGCTGACCATGGCCTCGCTCGCCGGCGTGCCCGCGCGGGATTCGGGCGCGGCAGCAAGCATGGTCAACGTCATGCAGCAGGTTGGCGGT
>JASHSO010000527.1 GCA_030038715.1 Streptosporangiaceae bacterium | reverse complement strand
GCGCTGTTCCTGGCCGCCCGGATGAGCCAGCCCATCCTGCTGGAAGGCGAGCCCGGCGTGGGCAAGACCGAGGCGGCCAAGGCGCTGTCGGAGGTGCTGGACACGCGCTTGATCCGGCTGCAGTGCTACGAGGGCCTGACCTCCGCCGAGGCGCTGTACGAGTGGAACTACCCGCGCCAGCTGCTGGCGATCAGGCTGGCCGAGGCACGCGGCGAGACGCCGCGCGAGGCCGACCTGTTCAGCGACGACTACCTGCTCCAGCGGCCGCTGCTCGCCGCGCTCGAGCACCCGGGCCCGCGACCGGCTGTGCTGCTGATCGACGAGGTGGACCGCGGGGACGACGAGTTCGAGGCGTTCCTGTTCGAGCTGCTTGCCGAGTCGGCCGTCACGATTCCCGAACTCGGCACCCGGCGCGCCGCCTACCCGCCGGTCGTCGTGCTGACCTCCAACCGGACGCGTGACCTGCATGACGCGCTCAAGCGGCGGTGCCTGTACCACTGGATCGACTATCCCGACGCGGCCCGAGTCGCGGCGATCATCCGGCGCCGAGTGCCCGGCGCCAGCGAACGGCTGGCCGGCCAGGTCGCGCACGGCGTCGGCTTGCTGCGCGGCCTCGACTTGGCCAAGCCGCCCGGTGTCGCCGAGGCCATTAGCTGGGCCAGCGCCCTGCAAGTGCTCGGCGCCAGCGAGCTAACCGCTCCGGCCGTCCGGCAGACCATGGGCACCGTGCTCAAATACGCTGAGGACCTGCAGACCGCACGGGTGGCGGACTTCGCCGCCGTGTTCGGTCACGACGGCCGCGATGAATGACGACCTTGCTGAGGTAGCGGCCAGGTTCGGCGCGGCGCTGCGGCGGGCTGGCCTGCCGGTCGGTCCCGGCCGGACCGAGCGGTTCGCGGCCGCGGTAACCCTGGCCAGGCCGGCAACGCGGCGTGAGCTTTATCACTGCGCCCTGGCGACGCTCGTGTCTGGTAAGGAGCAGTCGGTCATCCTGCAGGCCGTGTTCGCCGAGGTATTCGGCGGGCTCGCAGACGATCTCGACTGGCTGCCCGGGGCTGGTCCGAGCGGTCCGCGCGAGCCGCCTATGAGAGCCCAGCCCGATGTGCTCGAGGAGGCGGCCAGCGCCGCCCGGCTGCACGCCAGCATCATCGCCGCTACCAGGGAGGCAGTCGGCGACGGCGAGTCCGGGCCGGACGAGCGCGAGATCGCCATGCCCTATCTCGGCAGCCCGGTTGAGCGGCTGTCCGGTACCGACTTCGCCGAGCTGTCGGCCGCGGAGCTGGCAGCGCTTGCGCTCTTGATGCGCAGGATCACGCTGGCAGTGCCGCCCCGCAGGTCGCGGCGGCGCAGGCGCAGGCCGGGCGGGCGGGCGGTAGACATGCGCTCCACGCTGCGACAGGCTCGGCGCACCGGGGGCCATACCTTCCGGCTGATCGGCCAGGTGCCAGCCAGGCGGCCGCGGCGGCTCGTGGTGCTCTGTGACATCTCGGGCTCGATGGAGCCGTACGCCCGGGCCATGATCCAGCTGCTGTATTGCGCGGCCGGAGGCGCCCACGCGGAGGTGTTCAGCTTCGCCACGCGGCTAACCCGGCTCACCAGGACGCTCGCCCGCTCCTCGCCCGCTGCCGCGTTGCGGCTGGCCGGGCAGGCAGCGCCGGACTGGCTAGGCGGAACCAGGCTGGGCGCGGCCCTGAAGGAGTTCAACGACAGCTACGGCCGGCGCGGCATGGCCAGGGGAGCCGTCGTGCTGATCATTTCTGACGGCTGGGATACCGGCGACCCCGAGGTCGTGCGCCGCGAGATGGAGCGGCTTTCGCTGGTCGCTTTCCGCATCGTGTGGGTGAACCCGCGGACCAAGAGCGCGGCCTACCAACCGCTAGCCGCGGGGATGGCAGCCGCTTGGCCGCACTGTGACGCGGTGGTCAGCGGGCACACTGTGGCGGCGCTAGATCAACTCGCGGCGGCCCTGGCTGACCCCGTCCGGCGGCGGGCGGAGATCCGGCCAGCGGCCTGACGTGGCCCGCTCGGGCGTCGAGGTTGCTAGTCGTCGTCCCCGCTCCACGTTCCGTCGCGGGATCCGCGACGCCGTTCGCGCATCTGGTCGTGTATCTCGCGATGCCGTTCGCGCATCTGGTCGTGTATCTCGCGGCGCCGTTCGCGCATCTGGTCGTGTATCTCGCGGTGCCGGTCCCGCACGCCGCTCAGCAGCCCGTCCAGGCCGATGTCGCCCGCCAATCCCGCTGCCCCGCCCCGCAGTTCCCGCTCGCCCTTGCGTTTGCGCGACTTCCGCTTGACCTCGATGCCGCCTAGCACGCAGATTCCCTCGATCCGCAGGACCGGCGAGTCAGGGCCGACGGACTCGTCGCCGCCGGTGATCTCGCGGCCGCCGAGGATCGCGATGCCGTTGTCGACCACCCGCATCTCGGGCGGGACGGTGATTTCCACGCCCCCAAGGATCGACGTCGCCCGCACCGTGACCTCATTGCCGGGCAGCACGGCATCGCGGAAGTCAAGCTCGGCTCCGCCGAGGACCGTCAGCACCTCGATGACCGGGTCGGGGTGCCAGGCACCCTTCCTGGTGGAGCCCGCCAGGATGGCCACGATTCGGCCGCCACGCTTGGACCGGACGGGCAGCTCGGCTGACGCCGCCAGCCCGCCCGGGCCGACCTTGCGATCGGGCAGGTCGGCGAGCAGCGGCTGCAGATCGGCGTGTGTCTTGGCTGCGTAAATCGCGTCCAACCGGTCCGAGTGCTCTTCTGCCGTCAGCCGGCCCTCGGCCAGCGCATTATTGATCACCCCAGCGGCCCTGTCACGGTCGGCGTCAGAGGCCCGCAGCCCGGAATTCTCGTTGAAACCTTGGGGGTCCATGCAGCTATTGTCGGCCATACCCGTCGGCCGGGGGAACAGGAGTCGAACTGATGGGCCACGTCGAGGCGGCGCACCTGAGCTACGCACTGCCCGACGGCAGGGTGCTGCTCGACGATGTCTCGTTCCGCGTCGGCGAGGGCGCCGTGGCGGCCTTGGTGGGCCCCAACGGTGCGGGCAAGAGCACACTGTTGCGCCTCGTTACAAATGATCTATCTCAGCAGTCGGGGACCGTCACCTCCAGCGGCGGCCTCGGCGTGATGCGGCAGTTCATCGGCGGCATCCGGGATCAGACAACGGTGCGTGACCTGCTGCTTTCGATCGCTCCGGCGCGAGTGCGCCAGGCCGCTGCCCGGCTGGACGCCGCCGAACTGGCCATGATGCAGCGAGACGACGAGCCCACGCAGCTCAAGTACGCGGCCGCGCTGGCGGACTGGGGCGACGCCGGCGGGTACGAGGCCGAGGTCCACTTTGACGCCTGCTGCATGGCGGCCATCGGCACCAGCTATGACTCGTGTCAGTGGCGCGAGGTGCGCACATTGTCCGGTGGCGAGCAGAAACGGCTGGTTCTGGAGTCGCTGTTGCGCGGCAAGGACGAGGTCCTGTTGCTCGACGAGCCCGACAACTACCTGGACGTACCGGCCAAGGTTTGGCTCGAGCAGCAGCTCGCTGCCACCCCGAAGACCGTCCTGCTGGTCAGTCACGACCGCGAGCTGCTGGCCGCCTGCGC
>JASHSO010000526.1 GCA_030038715.1 Streptosporangiaceae bacterium | reverse complement strand
GCGCCGGCACCCAGGGATACCTGCTGAAGGCCGTAGAGAACACGCCGACGGTGCACAACATGATCGTGTGCACCCTCTGCTCGTGCTACCCGACCGCGCTGCTCGGGCCATCGCCGAGCTGGTACAAGAGCTTCGCCTACCGGTCGCGGGCGGTCCGGGAGCCACGCGTCGTGCTGGCCGAGTTTGGACTCGAGCTGCCCGATAGCACCGAGGTCCGGGTCTGGGACGCCAACTCCGAGACTCGCTACCTTGTGGTGCCACTGCAGGCAGACGGCACCGATGAGATGGGCGAGAGCGAGCTGGCATCACTCGTCACGAGGAACGGGCTCATCGGCACGGCCATCCGGTAACCAGCCGACCGAGACGGCTCGATCGGCACAGCCGCGAAACGGTGGCCGGCACTCTCATCACTCCGGAGCGCTCCACCCTTCCCCGCCTGCTGCGCTCAAGGACGTTTCAGGAACCTGAGATAGCACGCGATGAATATCAGAACAATTCCGATATTTACTATCAGCCGAGCCCAGAAGTCGTGTCTAAACAACAGGACGTCCGCACCCACCACGACGGCTATCAGTGCGAGTACGAAGAGCACGACGGCTGTCTGTCTTTGCATCGTTTCCTTCTGCTATGTGCGACGGAGTGCAGGAAGGGCGGCACTGGTCGCAGCGAAACGCTCGCGCGCCGCTGAACCATGGACGGGGCACATCGGCTTGGCAGCCGACCATGATGTGGCGCGCATGTCTGTGATCGGGCGCGCAGTGGACATGGCCTGATCTTCTCTTACTGCGACCAGAATCGGCAGACCCCTCACCCGCGTTCTGTCATCGGGCCCGACCGCCACGGCTGTCGAACACGGGTGACGCTCGCCACTCGGGATCGCGATGAGGGGACCCATCGCTCGTCCCAGGGGCGGCTGGCCGGTCATGCAAGACTCCTGGCTATGCCGGATGAGCAGCCGCTGGCGGGCGGGAACGTCAGCAGCGGAGTCGTCCGCGTCGGCGATACGGTCCGACGGCCGGCCGGGCCGTGGACCCCGGCGGTCCACGCCCTGCTGAGCTACCTTCGGTCCGCGGGCTTCGAAGGCGCACCAGAGCCGCTCGGCATCGACGACCAGGGTCGAGAGGTCCTCAGCTTCATTCCAGGAACCGTGGCCTGGGGAGCCGGGTTCGAACTTCTTCAACCAGCCGCCAGCCTCACCAGGGCCGCTCGCCTGATACGCGATTTCCACGATGCGGTGACCGAGTTCGTCCCGCCAGCCGATGCGCAGTGGCAGGTGAACGTTCCGGCCGACCGGTTCGAGATCATCGCCCACCACGACCTGGCTCCGTGGAACCTGGTGGTCGGAGAACGCTGGGCCTTCATCGACTGGGACATGGCGGCGCCCGGGTCGAGGCTGTGGGATCTCGCCTGGGCGGTCCTGGGGTTCATTCCGCTCTCGGCTAATCCCCAGTTCCAGCCCCCGGACGCCGACGAGCGTCTGAGAACCTTTGTCGATGCCTACGGCCTAGACGACGAGGAGCAACGACGACGGCTCGCCGGCCTGCTAGCTCCGCGTGCGCGGTCCATGTACCAGTTCCTCGCCGACCGGGCGGCGGAGGGCATCCAGCCGTGGCTGACGCTCTGGCACCAGGGCCATGGCGACGCGTGGCGCAGGGATGCGAACTACCTCGAAAGTCACTTCGCGCGCTGGCAGGTCGCGCTGCTGAGCTGACAGTCGCTAGCGAGCCGCCACCGAGGCATGCGGGCACGACCAGATGTAGAGTGCGGCCATCGGCAGTGCCGTTGCAGGCGCGGAGAGGACGTCATGCCCGCCAAGAACAAGAAGAAGTGGCGCGACCTCAGCGTGCGTACCCGCAGGTTCATCGTCGTAGCAGGAACCGCGGAGGCCTGCCTGAAGGCGGCTGCTCTTGTCGACATCAAGCGCCGCCCGGCAAGCCAGATCCGCGGCCCGAAGTGGGCCTGGGCCACCGCTGTGCTGCTGATCAACTCATGCGGTGGCGCTCCGCTGACGTACTTCTTCCTCGGGCGGCGGCGCTAGCCGGGCGGGCCGGCGCCATCCGGGCGTGCCGGAGCTAGCCTGGCATGCCGACGTCAGCCGACTTGACCTCCTGCACGGCGCTCCCGATCATGCAGGCCCGGGTCGCAACCAAATTCGCCACGACCACGTTGCCGGGTACCGAGAGCGGCGGCCGCTGGACTGTGTAGGTGACCACAGTGCCGTCGAGGCGGCCGCTGATCTGTCTCGCGAGCAGGACGACATTACCTCGCACGCTGAGCGACGACGCGCCGACCATAACGGAGAGCCCCGGCCCGACGACCGCGCTGAAGGTGATACCGGACAGCGTCAGGGATCTCATGCTGAACTTCAGCAACCGCACCCGGCCGCGCGCCGTCGTCAGCTCGGCGACACCGTCGAACGACAAGCCGCGGAGTACGGCGAGCTTCGCCGTGAGGTCCGACGGTGTCCCCCATGCGGGACGCGGCCGGGCCGGCACCTCGGCTGGTCGTGGGGTCACGGGCCCGCTGCTGTGACCGGACTGATGAGGTAACGAGCCCGCCGTCATGATCGCAGCCGCCACAGCTACCGACACCGCCCAGAGTCGGAAACCGCCGCCACCGCCATGGTCTCGTTCGCGGTCATCGCCGAACCCCGAGCCGCCCGGCTCATCGTCCGCCGGGAAAGGCAGTTCCTCGGTGTCATTCCGCTGCGGGCCAAGGATCAGCGAGAGCCCCGCCGACGGCGTCTGCCGCCGAAGCCAGGTCCTCAGCCACTCACCGCGGTTGCGACGGTGTAAGCCGACACGGTGCACTTGCCCGTCACGCTGTTCCCAGGCAAAGGCGAGCGAGCCGCCGATGACGCCGAGCAGCATGCCGACGAAAAAGCCGCCGAGATTCGAGGTGATCCAGGAGGCAAGGGCAAGCACGACCGCGAGCAGCGCGTAGAACGTGCGCTGCACTGGATTAACTAGCAGCAGCACTGCACACAGCACCATGACCAGCGGAATGAGATAGCCGGCCAGGCCCTGCAGGCCAATGTGAATGATGACCGGGATGGGTGCCTGCTCCGACAGCAGGATTACTGCCCCACCGAAGAAGACAAGCAGCCCGCCCCAGAAAGGCCTGGTGTTGCGCCACTCACGGAAAGCATCGACAGCGCGCCAGAGGACGCTGTCAGTCGCGCCGCCGACGGAGCCATGTGCCGACTCGTATCCGCCCGAGCCACCGTTGTCGTCGCCTGTAGTACTCACTAGCAAGCGCTGCCGAACGACAAGCTGAAGCCCGGCAGGGTAAAGGTGCCCGCCGTGGTCGCATACGCATGCTGACGCAGGTCCGTGATGGTGATCGTCGCGGCCTCTTCGCCAAACTCACCAGCAGGTCCGCGCACCCCGGGCACTTCGGTGAGTGTGCTGGCGTCCTGCCCGATGCTGATGTGGGTGAATGAGGCGCTTGCGCCGGAGAACTTGTCGGCATCGACGACCAGGTCGGTAGCCGTGACCGGCGTGCTACCGTCGCCAGCGGTGATCCGCAGCGTCACGCCGGCGATTGTCAGGCTCTGGCAGAGATGACTGAGCGTCGCCGACCGAATCGCATTGGCCGTGAGCACGATGTCACTCTTGTGGCCTGGCAGGTTGCTCAGTGCTGACTGGTCAATCACGGCGAACTGCTCGAACCCCTGGCCTTTGAGTTCTCGGGCCGTGACAGTGAACGGCGTCCCGGAGATGCTGAAGGAGACGGCCAGCACGCTCTGAGCGGTGAGCAACACCAGCACGCCGGCAACCGCCAGCGAGGGCAGCAAGATGAGGGCGAAGCGTCGCCACCGAGTCCGCCCCCGCGGCCCTGATGCTCTGTTCCCGGACGAGGCCATTGCGGCTCCCCCAAATGCCCGCGATAGACGCCACGTGCCTGGTGAGCCGAGACGTAAGGCGATCCGGCGCCACACAGGCCGAGACATCTTCCACGGCCGATCAGCAGCTAAGTTACCCATGAGTAAGGCGTTGGTCAAGAGTCATCTGAACGACCTTTATTCCCCCGGTACGCAGCAGCGATTCTATACGCAGGCACTCGTGCGCCCCGGCCCGCGCTACGCGCTCGGCGTGTCGCCCTGGCTGCCTGGCTAGGGCCTTGACGAGCCCCGTAGCGCCGCTCGCGAGCCACCATCGGTGGCTGCGGGACCGTGGCCGTCTAGACGGACCGGCTCGAGGCGAGTCGCCGGTAGGGAGCAGCCCCCACTGGGCGAATTGGAGGGTTCGCTAGGCCACGGTCCGGCCGGCAGGCGGCACCGACGGCTCAGCCACGCGGTCCGCGCCGCGGACCGCCGGGTGCCTTGCCTGGGCCGGGCGGCGGCTCGCCGGGTACCCTCCGCGGGCCGGGTGGCGGCTTACCCTCTGGGTAGTGCTCTTCGTCCATGCCGGCCTCCTCGCGGAAGGCCTTGCGCTGATAGAGAATCCGCAGCGCCTCCTCGACGAGCGCGTTCTCATCCCCGGTCAGTGCGCTGCGGCGGACGTCACGCTCGGCCATGCGCTTCAGCATCCGGATGCCCTCCACTCCTGCCCCGGCGTCCAGCAGCCGGCGGATCAGAGCCGCGATGGCGACGTCTCGCGGTGAGTAGCGCAGCTTTCCATGCTCGCGGGTCGGACTGATCAGCCCCTGCTCCTCCCAGTAACGCAGCACCCTCGGGGTCACGCCCACCCGCTCTGCTAGCCGGGGGATGGCCATCAGCTCGTCATCGCGCGGGGCTTCAAGATCTGACATTATCGTGTAACATCGCGTTGGTAGGTCGCTGACCACTGCCTTCGCCCGGCGGGACTCAAGACGCCGTGGTACCGCGACGATGGCCAGCGACACGCGGCAGGTGCCATGGGGGACGCGGGCGCCAGAGCGCTCGTATAGCGGCACGGAACTGGAACAACGCGGAACTGTGGCCCTTGAGCGCCCGGCGCGTAAAGAGCGCCGGTCGGGCTCAGCGCACGACACGGGGCGACGGGCACCGCCGACCTGAATTTGCAGAGAGGAAGCGCGAGGATTACTGCGGTCAAAGAATGTCGTGAATCTGCCACGATCACGTCACCAACCGACTGGGTTCGCGTCGTATTGTGGGCAGTCGGGATCGGCCTGGCAATCCTGGCCGCTAGCCTGCGGCCGCATGCAAGCGTGACGGCGGCACTGGCCACGTGCGGGCCGTTCGCGACGCTGGCGGCCATCATCGTTGCCGCGGCGCTAGCCGGCAAACTCGGCGCGTTCCGCGCTCTCGCCCGCGCCGCCGTGCCGGCCCACGCCAGCCGAGCCGCTTCGGCAGTCGCGGTGCTCGCGCTGACCGCGGGCCTCAGCGCACTTGTCAACCTCGACGTTGCCGTCGTGGTCGCGGTGCCGGTGGCCCTACGGGTCGCACGGCGCCAGGAACTGCCCGCCGGCCGGCTGGCTGTCGCCGTCGCGGTGACGGCCAACGCGACCTCGTTCCTACTGCCCACCTCCAACATCACCAACCTGCTCCTGCTGGACAACACCGGGACAGGTCGCACGCCTGGCCACGCGCACCTCACCCCGGCCGCATATCTCGGCGACTCCTGGGCGGCCTGGCTGCTCGTCGCCGTTCTCACGATCGCACCACTGGCCTTGTGGTCCGCGAGGGCAGAGAACTCCGCGCCGGCTGGGAGCAACCGGCAGCCGACCGGCAGCGCGCTGGCCGGGCCGCCGGCGCCTAGCCGACAGGTGGACGGCGATTCCGGCCCGTCAATTGGCGCGCTGTCCGACCTCCTGCCGATGTTCCTGATCGCCTCCGCCGTCCGCGCCCTGCTCGGAACCGGCCTCGTGCTGCACGGCACCTTCCTCATCCAGCTAGCCTCCGGCACAGCGCTCGCCACGTCAGTCAGCAACCTGCCGGCCGCGGCAGCGTTCACCCCGACTGGGCTCGTGTCGTTGTGGGCGGCCATCCTGGCCACAACGATAGGACCAAACCTGCTCATCACCGGCTCGGTGGCGAGCCTGATCTCGCGCCGGATCGCGCGGGACGGCGGAGCACGTTTCAGCGTGCGGACATTCACTGCCGCCGGAATGTCCCTCGTTCCCCTCCAGCTCGCCGCTGCCGCCCTGGGCCTGTACGCATGCGGCGTGCTCAGCTGACGCGAACATGCTCACCGCGCGGCCGCCTCGTACCGGTCAACGATCTCCCTGGCCAGCGCGAGCGACGACGTCGCCGCCGGGGACGGGGCGTTCCTGACGTGAGTCGCGCCAGGAGTATGCGAAATCGCGAAGTCGTCCAGCAGCTGCCCATCCCGGGCAACCGCCTGAGCCCGGACGCCGCTCGACGAGGCCGCGTCGAGCTGCATCGACTCCAGGGCCGGCACGTACCGGGCGCACGCGCGGACGAACGCGGCCCGGCTGGCGGCCATATGCAGCTCGGCCACCCCGGTGCGCCAGAACCGCCTGGCCACCGACCAGGTGCCCGGCCAGCACAGCGTGGACAGCACGTCGCCGAGCCGCACCGTGCGCAGGTCATAGGCATCCCGGGCCGCGACCAGCATCGCGGTCGGGCCGAGTAGCACGTGGCCGTCGATGTGCCTGGTCACGTGTACCCCGAGGAACGGCAGCTCCGGGTCGGGCACGGGATACACCATGCCGCGGACCACCTGCGGCTGCCCAGGCGCCAGCCGGAGGTACGCGCCGCGGAACGGCACGATCCGCGGGTCGGCTGGGGCTCCCGCGGAGGCCGCCAGCCGGTCTGACCACAACCCGGCGCACGTGATCGCCCAGGCCGCCCGGTAGGCACCCGCCGAGTGGGCGAGCACGGTCTCGCCACGGTCGCGGCGCACCGACTCGATCTCAGTGCCCAGCGCGACCTCGGTGCCCTGCTCGCCCAGCTCGCTCTGCAGCGCCCTGGCCACGGCGCCGAAGTCGACGATCCCGGTGGCCGGCGAGTGCAGTGCGGCTAGCCCGCGACACTGCGGCTCGATGTCGGCGATCTCGCCTGCCGTGACCCGGCGCAGCCCTGGCACGCCGTTCGCCCGACCGCGTGCAAGCAGCTCGTCCAGCCGTGGCAGTTCCGCGTCGCGTACGGCGACGATCAGCTTCCCGCAGCGCTCGTACGGCACGCCGCGCGCGTCGCAGAACTCCTGCATCAGCCTGGCGCCCTCCACGCACAGCCGCGCCTTGAGCGAGCCGGGGCGGTAGTACACGCCACTGTGGATCACGCCGGAGTTGTGGCCGGTCTGGTGGTACCCGACCCGTGCCTGCTTGTCGATGACGAGCACGCTGGATCCCGGCCGCCGCAGCAGGAACTCGCGTGCCACCGCAAG
>JASHSO010000525.1 GCA_030038715.1 Streptosporangiaceae bacterium | reverse complement strand
CCTGACCGCGCTGTCTGCCGGGAACGACGCCGTAGCTCGGGAGCTGCTAAGCGAGCTGGCAGCGGGAAGGCTGAGTGGTGCCCTGGCGGTGCCGTTCGCGGCCGGGCCCAGCGCAGTGCACGCTGCCACGGTCCGGGTCGACGCGCCACAGCCTGGCGATGAGGCCGACTGCTACCGGCTCACGGGCCGGGTGGCCGGGCTCGCCGATGCGCTGCCAGCCGGCCTGCTGCTCGTGCCCGCCGACGGCGTGCCGTTCGGGCTCTACGCGGTGCGGGCCAGCGAGCCCGGTGTGCGAATGACTCCGGTGGTCTCGCTGGACATGACCAGGCAGCTAGGCGACCTGAGCCTGGACCGGGTGCCCGCACGTCGGCTGGTGCCCGGCGCGCTGGCCGAGCACGCGATCAGCGCCGCCCTGCTCGCCGGGGCGGGGATCCTCGCCAGTGAGCAGGTCGGGCTCGCCGAACAGTGCCTTGACACGACTGTCAGGTACGTGCAGGAGCGCCGCCAGTTCGCGCGGCCGGTCGGCAGCTTCCAGGCAATCAAGCACCGGCTCGCCGATCTGTGGGTGACGGTGACGCTCGCCCGGGCTGCTGGGCGGTCGGCGGCTGCGGGCTTGGCGCGCATGTTCCGGGCGGAGCCCGAGGTCGGGCCGGCCGCCGAGGCCGGGCCGGGTCCAGCCCGCGAGCCTGCGCTCGGATCGGCCGCTGACCTGGCGGCGGAAACTGCGCTCTCAGTGGCGCTGGCCAAGGCGGCATGTTCCGACGCGGCTGTGAAAGCTGCTCAGGAAATGGTGCAGCTACATGGGGGCATCGGGTTCACCTGGGAGCATCCCGCGCATCTGTACCTGAAGAGGGCCAAGGCGGACTCGATCGGCTACGGGACAGCGGACGCGCACCGCGGCTCGCTGGCCGTGCTCGCGGATCTGCCGCCGGCCGGAGGCTGAGGTCCCGGGCTCTCGCCGCGATGACGCTGGCGGTCACCCGAGCATGACCCTTGCCGGAGAGCTGCTGCAGGTCAGCCGTGCCGGGCTGCAGGTCAGCCGTGCCGGGCTGCAGCTCCACGCGGACCGCTTCCTAATTGTATGTTCAGTCAGGCGGGTACCGGGTACATGAAACAGCTAAGCGCCAGCCCTGCTTCGCAGCATCCCCGCACTCACGGCAGCGGCTGACGCAGGGCGGAGCCCGACTCCCCAGCCGTCGGGCTCCGCTCGCATGTGCCGGGTGGTGCGATGCCCGGCTGCCTGCCAAGGCGGAACTGGCACCTTTTGCCGCGCTTCTCACCAGTCGGCCAGATTCGATCACCGGGCTGGCGACGACCAGCTTGAGTGCCGCCGCCGCGGCCGGAGCGTGTCTGGATATTCGGATTCGGGGATGTACCGGCGGCATTCGTGTGCTAAGAAGCAAAGATCAGATTAGCTACACAAACGTGGCCGCAGGGGCTGAGGGATGGCTGAAACCGACGCTGGTTTGACCCAGGACCATGCCGTTCCCGGGACGAGCGTGGCTGCTGACGCGCCTGACCGGCCGGCCACCGGGATGGTGCACCACATCGAGCTGTGGGTTGCCGACCTGGATCGGGCGATCCGGAGCTGGGGCTGGCTGCTCACTTCTCTGGGCTACCGCATGTATCAGGACTGGCCCGGCGGACGAAGCTGGCGAACCGGACATAGCTACATAGTGGTCGAGCAGTCCCCAGCCCGGACGGCTAGTCGGCATGACCGATGCCGCCCAGGGCTGAACCATCTCGCGTTCCACGTCGAGACCCGGCAGCAGGTCGACGAACTGGCCGCCGAGTCCAGGCTCCATGGCTGGAAGCTGATGTTTCCTGACCTTCATCCGTTTGCCGGAGGTGCTCAGCACTACGCCGCCTACCTGGAGAACGTCGATGGCTTTGAGGTGGAGCTGGTCGCTACGTAGCGGAAGGGGCTTCGGACGACGGGCATCTGGGCCGGTTCCGGCAGCGTTGCTGGATGCCGAGTCCGAGATCTAACGGCCAAGTCGCTAGGCCAGCGGCCGAGGACACGGCCTGAGCACCAATCAGGAGTACTCCTTCGTCGCCTGGGTAACAGCCCTTACACGGCCAAATGAAATGGTTGTGTAACTGGCTAGCTACTGTTTGACACCACCGTTTTCGATCGCTGACAATTGCAATATGAGCTGCAATCCGGCTCACACCGTGAGCTTCTGCTCACGAACGGGGACGCTCGAAGGGATCGTGCCGTGAAGACCATTCGTACTCTAGCTGCCTGTGCTCTGGCCAGTTCGGCCCTGGTGGCCAGCGGATTCGGGCTTGCCGTCGCAGCCACGAGCTCGGCGAGCGCAACGGCCACGGTAGCCGCAAGCCAAGCATCGACGCCATGCCGCAACGTGACGTGGATCGAGTACTGCCCATAGTTGCCGTCTAGGTACGGCTAACTGACGAGCCTGTCAGTCTTACCGACTCCCGACTGCGCAGTGTCGGACGGCAGGGCGCGCTGCGGGTGCAAATACCAGATCGACATTGGTTTTCGCCTTTGACAGGCGGCAGATGCCCGCGATCCTAAGAGTCGAGCGTCTGAATCTTCATTCAACGTCGATGCCATCGAACTAAAGGTGCCTCGTACAGTTCCGGTGGTTTGTAGCGGCTCTGCAGCGCGCCTCGGGCGTGTAGCGGTAACCTGAAATGCCCCTTCTTACCGCTGACGTTCTGAGATTGACAGCATGCCTGTGAGCGAACTGGCGCAACCGGCAGGTCGCCGCGCTGCGGCCGGCTACCTTCAGCAACTGCTCCTCAAGCCCGGCTCGTACAGAGAGTCCTGGGAAGAACACGTCACCCGCGCGCGCACAGGCACGATCAACCAGGTGGCTGTAGCTGAGGTCCTGGCTCGACACCTGTCGTCATCCCATCGAGGCCCGTCTGATGCTGTAGTCAACTCGCATCAGCTGAAAGACCTGGTATCTCGAGCATTGTCAGGACGCCTGCTAAGCCGTCCTGCACTGTCGCTTTTCATCGAGGCGTTCGGGTTCTCTGAGCATGAAGCTGATCGCCTGTGGAGGCTTTGGAATGGCTCGGCCACTATCAGCGTCCTGTCGGGAAGCCACGCCGTACCCTCCAAGGCCGAGCACGATCTCGCGCAGGCCCTTGGTCCCCGTCAGCACCAGACGCTGTCGCTGCATGATCATGTCTATGTCGGGTCCGACAGACGCATCGACCGGGCGCGAACGCTGCAGGTGGTCGAAGCGACGGTGCCGGGGGTTGACCGTATTCCCTTTCTGTGCGACACGAACGTGCTAACGCTGGAAGTTGGGCAGGGATGCAAGGGCTTGGCGGGGGACGTGCGCGAGGTGGGCGACGGTGTCTTCGCTACTGAGATTCTGCTGGCCAAGGCACTCGGTGTGGGGGACACGATCACCCTTGAGTATTGGACGACCTACCGCTATCCGGGTGATGCAGCCGATCCCGCGGAACGACAGTGCCGACGGGGCGTCATGCGACATATCGAGAACTTCGACATGCGCGT
>JASHSO010000524.1 GCA_030038715.1 Streptosporangiaceae bacterium | reverse complement strand
GTCGGCGGTCGCAACGACGGCACGGTGCTCGCTGATCCGGACGACGGCGGCGTCGTCGCCGTGCTCTACTCCGATCAGCAGATCGGCGGGCGGGTGCTCGGGGATGAGCCGGGCAACCGCCTCCTCAAGCTCGCCTGGCGGGATCTTGCACGCACAGCCGCCGCCGTGAGCGTACTGGGTTAGCCGGATCGCGGCTTCGGTGGGCACAGCCAAACTGTAGTCAACGACTGCCTTGCGGAGTTGGCAGCGGCATGGTGCCATGCCTACTGGGCAGAAGCTCACCGGTGGACAAGGCCGCCAGGGAGCGCTGAGGCACGCGGAGGTACGCCGTGACGAGCGAGACGCTTGATCAGCGGGCTGAGATGGAGCGGGAGTGGGCGGGCCTGACCTTCTGCGACGCTCTGGCGACCACCGCGGAGCGATTCGGCGGCATGCCCGCCTTCTCCGACCGCGATGACGGCGGGCCGTGGCGGACGATCAGCTGGCTCGAGACCAGGGAGAAGGCGCTGCAACTGGCTGCCGGGTTCATCGAGCTCGGACTGCAGCCGGGCGAGACGGTCGCGATGATGCTGCCTAACCGGCTCGAGCACGTCCTGGCGGACTTCGGCATCGTGCACGCCGGGGGAGTGCCGGTGACGTTCTACGCCACGCTCGCGCCGGATCAGATCGGCTACGTGGCCACCGACTGCGACGCCAGGGTCGCGGTACTTGACGGCGCGGGCGAGCTCGCCCGCTGGCAGCCGGTGCTCGGCAAGCTGCCAGGTCTCCGCAGGATCATCGTGCGAGACGCCTCGGCGTGCCCGGCTGATGATCGGTACCTGAGCTGGGATCAGTTCGCCGAGCTTGGGGCACGGCGGCTGGCTCGGGACCCGGGCGCGGTCGGCAGCCGGACGGCCGCCCTCACGCCCGCCGACCCGGTCACCCTGCTGTACACATCAGGGACCACCGGGCATCCGAAGGGCGTGATCATCACGCACGCCAGCGTGCTGTACGAGGTGGCGACGGCTACGAAGTCAGGGAACGCGCGGCCGCACGTGCGGTGGGTGTCCTACCTTCCGCTGGCGCACATCGCGGAGCGGATGTTCACGCTCTACCTCGCGGTCTGCAATGCCGGGCACGTCTACTTCTGCCACGATGCGGCCTCGCAGCTCATCGCGACGATGGGTGAGGTTAAGCCGACGGCGTTCTTCGGCGTGCCGAGAGTATGGGAGAAGATCCAGGCGGGGATCCAGGCGCTGATGGCCGCCGAGCAGGACCAGGCCAAGCGTGCTGCAGTGGCTGAGGCCATGACCACCGGGTTGCAGTATGTGCGCAGCTGCCAGTACGGCGAGCGCACCTCCGCAGAGCTGGCAGCCGAGTTCGCCGCGGCTGACGAGCAGGTGCTTAACCCGATCCGGTCGCTGCTCGGGCTCGGCGAGGCCGAGGTGGCAGTCAGCGCTGCGGCACCGCTGCCGCCCGATGTCGGCGAGTTCTTCGCCGGACTCGGCATGAAGATCCTCGACGTCTACGGGATGACGGAGACGACGGGCGCGTTCACCACCAACACGCTGGAGGAATTCCGGCTCGGCACGGTCGGCAGGCCGGTACCGGGCGTGGAGGTGCGGATCGCGGAAGACGGCGAGATTCTCACCCGCGGACCGCTCAACACGCCCGGGTACCTGAACATGCCCGAACGGACGGCCGAGCTGATCGACGCCGACGGCTGGCTGCACACCGGCGATATTGGCGCCGTCGATGCCGACGGGTTCGTGTCTGTCGTGGACAGGAAGAAGGAGCTGATCATCACCTCGGGCGGAGAGAACATCTCGCCTGCGGCGATAGAGAACCTGCTGGTAGCCCATCCGCTGATCGGCCAGGCGCTGGCCTACGGCGACCGGCGGCCGTATGTGGTCGCCGTGCTGACGCTGGACGGAGAGGTGGCTCCGGCCTGGGCAAAGGCCCGCGGAATCGGGGCTAACTCGCTCGCTGAACTGGCCGAGCACCCGGCGGTCCTCGAGGCAATGGGCCAGGCAGTGGCCGACGCCAACGCCAAGCTGGCGCGCGTACAGCAGGTGAAGACATGGCGGCTGCTCCCGGTGGAGTGGACGGCAGAGGGCGAGGAGCTGACGCCTACGCTGAAGCTGCGCCGCCGAGTCGTGCACTCCAAGTACGCCGACGTCATCGACGCCCTGTACGCGGCTTAGGTGCGGCCCGGGTCCGGCCGGAAGATCATGCAGCTGCTTGTCGCCTGGGCATACAGCTTGCCAGCTGCGTCCAATAGGCGGGCCTCCGCCAGGGCCGATCGTGAGCCGAGGTGCATGACGGTGCCTTCGCACCGCATCCGGCCAGTGGCGGACGTGACCGGCCGCAGGAACTTCACGCTTAGATCGAGGCTGGTGTAGTAAGCGCCGGCTGCCAGCAGGCTGTGGACCGCACAGCCGCAGGCCGAGTCGCACAGCGCGCAGATGACTCCGCCGTGCACGGAGCCGATCGGGTTGTAGTGGAACTCTGCCGGAGTGAACTCGAAAACTGCCTCGCCGCCCTGCACCGACACCGCGGTGAAGCCGAGCGTCTGCGCCACGGGCGGCAACGGCAGGCTACCGCGGCTGACTGCGTCGAAGAACGCTTGTCCGGCAAGGTCTCGCGCGGCGACCGCGGTGATCGACGGGTCGCTCCAGACATAGCTCCTACGCCTGCCGTCGCTGTGCTGGACGGGATGCCGGGACCGCTGGTTGGCTGGCGGGGTTCGATTCACAGACTCAGCTTGGACTAGCTTGCTAAGTCTGTCAAGCAGACTTAGCCTTGGGGAGCATGAGCAGGCCCTGGGCATTGGACTACGACACGGCCACCTGCAACATTGCCGCTGCGCTGGCGGTAGTGGGCGAGAAGTGGACGTTCCTGGTACTGCGCGAGGCATTCAACGGCGTCCGCCGGTTCGACGATATGCGACGGCGGACCGGTGCGCCGCGGCAGGTGCTGAGTGCCCGGCTGGCGCGGCTGGTGGCTGAGGGCATCCTGCGCAAGGCCCCGTACCGGGAGGAAGGCCAGCGCTCGCGCAGCGAGTACCGGCTCACCGACAAGGGCATCGACCTATTCCCCGTGCTGGCGTCCTTGCTGGCGTGGGGCGACAAGTACGCGAGCGGGCCTGGAGGGCCTTCGGTTGCGCTGACGCATCGTGATTGCGGTGCCGCAGTCGCCGTGCAGCTGTTGTGCGGGAACGGGCACGTCCTCAAGTCAGCCAGGGACGTCACGCCAGTGCCGGGTCCGGGGGCTCGCAGAATCGCCTGATGAGCTGATGCAAGTCCGCAATGCCAACCCGCACCGCGGGAGCGCCGGGTGTGTACCCGGCGCTGTGAACGCAGGCCGCCGGCAGCAGCCGCACCGATAGTGTCTTACGCGGAGGCGTCAGGGTGCCTGGTGGCCCTCCCGGTCTTCAAAACCGGTGGGCGGCGCGCCGCGTCGTCGGCGGGTTCGATTCCCGTCCGCCTCCGCCAGCACGCCCAAGGCGAGCACGGCGGCAGGCGCGGTCCTGGCGCCATGCCCTTACGCGTCCCGGCGGGTGATCAGCAGGCCGGCGATGAGCAGCGCGACTGCTGGCCAAGCGATCACCACGAGGATGGATGCCGCCGGGGAGAGCAGGCCCGGCTGCTGGTGCACGAGGAGTACCTGGTAGGTCGCGAACGGCATCGTGAACCTGCCGATGTCGTCCTTCCACGGGGCCGGCAGGGTGAGGCAGAGCGCGGCGAGGAGGTAGATAGCCGCGATGGTCGCTGCGATGCCGCCTGCCGTGTGCCTGATGATGGCCCCGAGGGATAGGCCAGTGAGGGCGCAGGCGCACAAGACGACGCCACCCGCCAGCACGGCTCCCGGGACGCCCGGGTCTGCCAGCGACAGCCCGCGGTGCTGCCGTGACAAGATCGCCTGCGTCAGGGCAAAGCATGTGAGCGCTAGGAGCTCGCCGGTGAGCAGGGTGACAGCGCCGACCACTGCGGCCTTGCCGGCTAGCACCGTCCAGCGGCGCGGCACGGCCGCGTAGGTAGTGCGGATCAGCCCCGTCGTGTTTTCGGCCGTGAACTGCAGGACAGCCAGCACGCTGACGGGGATCACGGCGTACTCGGCGTAGCCGAGGAAGCTAGCGGTCAGCGGCCCGACGGGACCGCCCCGCAATGGGGCTGCAGCCGATGCTAGGGCGTGCGCAACTACTGCAGTGGAGCCCACCGTCACGGCGACCACGGCGATCAAAGTGATGTAGTTCGAGCGGATCGAGCGGAGCTTGGTCCACTCGAATGCGAGCACGTCGCTTGCGCGAGCGACCAGTGAAGGCTCAGCCTGTTGGGCATGATTCGTCGCGAAGGTCATCGGTCGGTCTCCGGCGTGGCCTGCTGGGAATGGGCGCGGTAGTCAGTGCTGGCGGCTGTGAGATCCAGGTAGGCCTGCTCCAAAGACGGCAGGCGCGGTGCCAGCTCGTGGATGGCGACACCGTGCCCTGCGGCCAGGCTGGCAATGGCGGGGGCGTCCAGGCCAGTCACGGCCAGCGCGCCATCGTGCTCGGTGGCGACAGTGGCACCGCTAGCCGCTAGCAGCCGGGCCAGTTCGGCCGCGCTTGGTGACCGCACCAGCACGTCGGTGCGGGCACTGGACCTGGTGAGGTGGTCCGTCGGCGTGTCAGCGATCAGCCTGCCGTGCCCGATGATGACCAGGTGATCGGCGGTCAGCGCCATCTCGCTCATCAGGTGGCTGGAGATGAACACCGTGCGACCGTCCG
>JASHSO010000523.1 GCA_030038715.1 Streptosporangiaceae bacterium | reverse complement strand
ACCTGGCGTACAGAACGGCATCGTAACGGCCGTCGCCGCGGCGGACTACCGCGGTGGCCTCGTCGAAGGTCGTCATGCCCAGAGCTGACCTTCCAGCCGGGCCTCCGCTTCGGCGAGGGTGCCACCGTATGCCCCGGTGGACAGGTACTTCCATCCGGCGTCGGCGATGAGCAGGGCAATGTCAGCCCGGTTGCCGGCCGCCTGGGCCCGTCCCGCGATAGCTAGCGCGGCATGCAAGACGCAGCCAGAGGAGATCCCGGCGAACAGCCCCTCGGCGGAGAGCAGCTCCCTTGTCCGCCGCAGCGCGTCCGCCGACGACACCGAGAACCGCCCGGTCAGCACCGACTCGTCATACAGCTCCGGCACGAAGCCCTCGCCAAGGTTGCGCAACCCGTACACCAGCTCGCCATACCGCGGCTCGGCCGCGACCACCTGCACGCCCGGCACCCGCTCGCGCAGGTACCTGCCGACCCCCATCAGAGTTCCCGACGTGCCGAGGCCCGCCACGAAGTGGGTGACCTGCGGCAGGTCACAAAGCAGCTCAGGACCGGTGGTCTCGTAGTGAGCCCTGGCGTTCGCCTCGTTGCCGTACTGATAGAGCAGCACCCAGTCCGGATGCTCTGCGGCCATTTCCTTCGCCACCCGGACGGCCTCGTTGGAGCCGCCCGCCGCCGGCGACGTAACGATGGCGGCACCATAGGCCTCAAGCAGTTGCCTGCGCTCGGCCGACGTGTTCTCCGGCAGCACGCAGATCAGCTGATAGCCGCGCACCCTGGCGACCATGGCCAGGCTGATACCGGTATTGCCTGAGGTCGGCTCGAGAATCGTGGCGCCGGGACCGAGCAGGCCTTCCTTCTCCGCCGCGGCCACCATGTAGGCGGCTGCTCGGTCCTTGACCGACCCCGTCGGATTGCGGTCCTCTAGCTTGGCCCACAGCCGGACGTCGGGACCTGGTGACAGGTGCGGCAGCCCGACCAGCGGTGTCCCGCCGACGGCGTCGAGCAGCGAGTCGTAGCGCATAGCGGGCTGCCCTGCCGGGGTCAGTTAGTTCCGCCGGCAACGGCCGGCAGCACGGTTACGGTGTCACCGTCGCTCACCGGCGCTTCGAGGCCGCCGAGGAAGCGCACGTCCTCGTCATTCAGGTACACGTTGACAAACCTGCGCAGTCCAGACTCGTCCACCAACCGACCGCGAAGCCCGTCGAAGCGCCCGTCGAGATCGGCGAAGAGCTCATTGAGAGTCGAGCCCGAGCCCTCGACCGACCTCTGCCCGCCGGTGTAGTTGCGCAGGATGGTCGGGATGCGGACCTCGATTGCCATGGTCGTCTGCTCCAGAGAGTTTTCGCGGCTCCACCAGCGACGCCGGCGGTCACAGGCGGTCTAACCCGCCGCAGACCGCGATCATTCCTGGACGACGACCTCTTCCTCGCTCACCGTCCCGGCCACGATCCGGAAGGACCTGAACTCCGCGCGTTCCGGGTCCGCGGTGGAAACCAGCACGTAGTGGGCATCGGGCTCGCTGGCGTAGGAGACGTCGGTCCGGGAGGGGTAGGCCTCCGTCGCGGTGTGCGAGTGGTAGATCACCACCGGCTCCTCGTCCCTGTTGTCCATTTCCCGCCAGACCCGAAGCTGTTCCAGCGAGTCGAACCGGTAGAAGGTAGGCGAGCGCTCGGCGTTCAGCATCGGGATGAAGCGCTCGGGCCGGTCGCTGCCTGCGGGTCCGGCGATGATGCCGCACGCCTCGTCGGGGTGGTCGGCGCTGGCATGCGCCAGTATCTTCGCCTTCAGCTCCGCACTGATGGTGAGCATGACCGGGAGCATAGCGACCGGTCAGGTCAGCGCCTCCAGCAAGCTGTCCTGCAGGTAGGCCAGCCACTGGTAAACCCAGACATAAGCGGAACGCGGGTCACTGACCGACAGATCGTCCATCAGGTCGTCATCCTCGTCGGTGATGCCCAGCCGGATGCTCAACGCCAGCCGGACGTCGTTGAGTGCCCGCAGCCAGAGCTGGCAGTCAGGCTCGCTGAGCCGGACCTCGCCGCCGTCCGGAGGCAACGACGCGAGCACGGCTTCGGCCGACGCCACCTTCCCTGAGCGCAGGCTCTCCTCGGTGTACCGGCGAAATTCCGCCGACGCCTCGGGGTCGTCGCGGTAGCCATTGGGCAGCAGCCTGGCAAGGACCGGATCGTCAGGCGGTTCGGCGTTACCGGACAACCCTAGTTCGGACTCCAGGTCACCCTCGGTACCTGGCCCGCTGTCGGCATCGCTGCGGACTAGTTCGGCTACCTGGCTCACCAGACTCCTGATCACCCCGGCCTGGGCCGCCTCGAAGAAGCACGCCGCGCCGCCAGGGATCGGGTGGAAGGACTCTGCCATGGGTTTCCTCGTCAGCCGCGGACTGCGTCACGAGTCGTGGCTCACCGTGGCCCACAGTCCGTAGCCATGCAGTGTCTCGGCGTCCCGCTCCATTGCTTCCCTGGTCCCAGAGGAGACGACGGCCTTGCCCTTGTGATGGACGTCCAGCATCAGCTTCTCGGCCTTCGCCCTCGGATAGCCGAAAACCCGCTGGAAGACGTATGTCACGTATTTCATCAGGTTGACTGGATCATTCCAGACGATGGTGACCCAAGGTGCATCCAGCGCAGCATCCTGGCCCGTCCTGGGCTGCTCTACCTCGACTGGCGCGACGCCCACTGCCGTCACCTCCTCACCAAGCTGGCTTCCCTCTACTCCCCCCAAACCAGTCTTCCACGCCTGTGCGGGCATGTCCGTAAGCTGCCCTGGTGAACACGAATGAGCCGGGCGGGCGCCTGGCTGGCGGCGGCACTACCGGACTGCTGACCGATCATTACGAGCTGACCATGCTGCGGGCCGGGCTGCGCAGCGGAGCCGCGCACCGGCGCGCGACCTTCGAGATGTTCGCGAGAAACCTGCCGAACGGACGCCGCTACGGCGTCGTAGCCGGGACCGGACGGCTGCTGGATGCGTTGGAGCGGTTCAGCTTCGCCG
>JASHSO010000522.1 GCA_030038715.1 Streptosporangiaceae bacterium | reverse complement strand
GCACCGGCGCGCCGAGCAGCACGTTCACTAGGCCAGGCGCCCTCGACGCCAGCTGGGCCCACAGTGGCAGCCAGCCCAGCGAGTAGTGCGCTGCCGGTCGTCGCCGCCCCCGATATCGCTGGTACAGCGCCTCGGCCTTATAGGTGGCCATGTCGGTGCCCGTCGGGCAGTCGGCCGAGCATGCCTTACAGCCCAGGCACAGGTCAAGCGACTCGGCGATGCCAGCCGCACGCCAGCCGCCAGGAACCCGCCCGCTGGCGAGTTCTTGCAGATTGCGGGCTCGGCCCCGGGTCGAGTCCTTCTCGTCCCTCGTCGCTAGGTACGACGGGCACATCACGCCGCCGGCTGCCGTCAGGTCGGCGCGGCACTTGCCGACGCCCGTGCACCGGCCGACCGCGCTGGAGAAGTCGCCGTCATCGCCGGAGTATCGGAAGCCAAGCCGGGCGCGGACCGGGCGCTCCAGCACCGGCCGCAGGTCAGCGTCCAACTGCCGGGGTCGGACCACGACGCCGGGGTTCAGCACGTCGTCAGGGTCGAACACGGCCTTCATGGCGGCAAAGGCGGCCAGCGCCTGCGCCGAGTACATCCGCGGCAGCAGCTCGCTGCGGGCCCGGCCGTCGCCGTGCTCGCCTGACATTGACCCGTCGTGCCTGGCCACCAGGTCGGCGGCATCCTGCAGGAATTGGCGGAACGCCTGCCTGCCGGAGCGGTCGGCGAAGGAAAAATCGAGCCGGATGTGCAGGCACCCGTCGCCGAAATGCCCGTACGGCAGCCCGGTCAGGTTGTATTCCGCCATCAGGGCCTCAAACTCGCGCAGGTAGCTGCCCAGCTGGCCGGGTGGCACGGCGGCGTCCTCCCAGCCCGCGTAGTGCGGCCGCGCGCCGGGCGGCCGGTACACCAGACCCGCCCCATCCTCCCGTGCGCGCCAGATGGCGGCGGCCACCCTGGGATCCTCGACGAGCATCGAAGCCGCGGCGCCGGACGCCGCGATCACCCGCCGCGCGGTTTCCGCCAGCTCGGCCGTGCCGTGCCCGGCCAGTTCGACCAGTAGCAGGCCACGCCCGGCGGGCAGCGCGCCAGCTACGGAGCTCGTCCACCCGCTTTCGGCCAGTTCGAAGATCTTCGAGTCCATCCCCTCGAGTGCGGTCGGCTTGAACGGGAGCAGGCCGGGTACCGCGTCGGCCGCCGCCGCGAGGGTCGGGTAGCCCAGCACGACCAAGGCGGACTGGTGTGCCGCTTCGACGAGCCGCAGCCGCGCACTCGTGGTAATGGCACAGGTGCCCTCGGTGCCGACGAGTGCCTTGGCGACGTCGAAGCCGCGTTCGGGCAGCAGGTGCTCGAGCGAGTAGCCGGAGACCTGGCGCGCGAAGCGGCCGAGCTCGGTCCTGATCACAGCCAAGTGCGCGGTCACCACGTCGGCGAGCGCGGTCAGCGTCGGCGACTCCGCCTCGCCCGGGCCGACCGCTGCGGCAAGGGCCTCGCCGGTGCCTGTGATCACGTCCAGGGCCAGGACGTTGTCCGCGGTGCGGCCGTAGCCGAGCGCGCGGGACCCGCAAGAGTTGTTGCCGATCATGCCGCCGACGGTGCACCTGCTGTGCGTCGACGGATCGGGTCCGAACCGCAGCCCGTGCACCGCCGCCGCGCGCTGCAGGTCGTCGAGCACCACGCCGGGCTCGACCACCGCGACGCGGGCGGCTGGGTCGATGCGCAGCATCCGGCGTAGGTGTCGCGAGGTATCCAGCACGACTCCCGGCCCGACGGCGTTGCCGGCCAGCGAGGTGCCCGCGCCTCGCATCGTGAGCGGAACACCGCGCTCGCGGCAGCACTCCAGCACGATGGCGATCTCGTCGGACGAGCGCGGGAAGACCACAGCGGCTGGCCATACGCGGTACAACGAGGCGTCGCTGGAGTATTCGGCTAGCCGCCGCCGGGACGCGTCCACCTCCGCGACACCTCGTGCCCGCAGGGCGGCCGCAATGCCGGCGTCAGGTGATGACACGCCTCATCCTTGACTGGGTAGCAGGCCGGACGGCGCGCGGTTCGGGTTTGTTCTGGTAGTGGCGGTGGTTGTGTCGGTACGCCAGACCGCCAATCATAATGCCGCTAAGCGCTGTGCTGGGGTGACCTCGGGTGCCTGTTCCGGGACGTGCCGACCGCAGGCGGGGATGGCTTGCCGACGTCTTGAATCCTCCCGCCGATGTGCGCGCGTGCCGGAGGCGGAAGGCGGTGCTTAGATGACTGTGCCCAGACGCAGTTCCAGGAGGTCGCAGATGTCCGCCTACCCCGTTCTGATGCACACCGCCCTGGATGCCACCGACTGCCGCGGCCTGGCGGAGTTCTACCGGCAATTCCTCGGCCTGCGGTACCGCCCCGGCGATGAGATCACCGCTGACGGCAGTGACGATGACCCGGACTGGCTGGTCCTGCTCGGCCCGACAGGACACCGCGTGTTCGCCTTCCAGAAGGTCCCGGCCCTCGCGCGACCGACCTGGCCCGCGCATGATGTACCCAAGCAAATGCATCACGACTTCCGCGTGCCCACCATCGCCGAACTGCAGCGGCAGCGGCAGCGCGCCGAAGAGCTCGGGGCCACGCTGCTGTCTGACCGCACTAGCGATGCAGATGAGCCGTTGTATGTGCTCGCCGACCCCGCCGGACACCCGTTCTGTATCCTCGTCGGTCCCGAATAGTAACCGGACTCCCGGATTTGCCGCACCTTGGCGCTCGAACGTGGCTCATGGCGCAGCCCGAGCTGCGTAAGCGCGCCCAGCTTGCCTGCGCATCCTCCGCGGGTGCTTGCCGCGGCCCTCGGTGTTGTCGGCGGGCCACTCCGCCATGCTGCCGACACGGCCGCGCGACGCCGAGCGGGGGCGGGGCACCCTCAGGCCAGGGCCTCCGCGACCCGCCTGGCAGCCGATTCGCCAGCCCGCTGCTTGATCAGGCCCTCCTTCGCTGCCCCGCGCACGACCAGCGTGCTGCCGTCGCCCGCGGCTTTGATGGTCACCGTCACCACGGCCGGGTTCAGGTTGCCGACGCCCGCGGCCACGACGCCGGCTACCTGCCAGCCGCCGGCTCCTCCTTCGCCGCTGCTGTCGAGCACGCGCCCCAGCTCACCCAAAATCTGCCTCGCCCGTGCCGCGGCAGCTGCCGGCGGCATGGCGAGTGTGAGATCGACCTCGAGGACGTTCTTCTTCAGGTGCCGGGACGCGGCCACGCCTAGCGCGCCCGCGAGCAGCTCGTCTTCGTCAAGGCTCATCCGGTTGTTCCCCTTGCCTACCCGTCATCGCGGCGGCCCGTTATGCACAGCCAGGACGCCCTTCGCACGATAGGCCCAGAACGATACACGCACCGGGACAAGCCTATTCAGCCGGAAATGGCCCGTTACATCGGCGCATCAGGCCCGGCATTCGGTGCGGCGACCGTGCCACGACACTCGGGTCAGGCAGGACGCCGTTCGGTCCAGGCGTCGATGCCGTCAAGCGTAGTGGCCGCGGGCTCAAGCGCATGCCTGGCGGCAACTGCCCTGACCGGCCAGCACGTGACTTCTTGGCTGCCGACAAATGCGTTGCCGCGTATCGCAGTGCAGTTCTACAGTGGGCGCGCCGCGCGGCAAGATATGTCCTCTGTATTCGGAAGGAGGTGCCCGCGATGTTCGCTAATCGTCAGACGCCTCCAAGGGTTGCTCGCTAGCAATCCTGGAGACGCACTGCGGGCACCCTCAGGAATGTGGCAGCAGCCCGTCCTGAGGGTGCCTTCTAACCACCTCAGGGCCGGAAAGGTCGGACTGAACAAGAGCTGACTAGGTGTCTGCTCATGCCGCGCGGCCGGAGGCGATCAGTGTCCCCCGCCCGCAAGCCCCAGAACTGCCCGGCGTTTGAAGGGGATCGCCAGGCTGGCGAGGGACCTGGAATGGGACGGGCGGCGGAAGCGGGTGCGAAGGGCGGGGTCAAGTCCGGGGAGC
>JASHSO010000521.1 GCA_030038715.1 Streptosporangiaceae bacterium | reverse complement strand
GCTGGCCCAGCTGCACAAGCGGGTCGGTGACGAGGTGACGGTCCAGCTCGGGCCCGTGATCAAGGACGCGAGGCTGCGGATCGTGGGGACCGCCGCACTGCCGGCGATCGGCGACACGCTCAGCATTCATCCCTCGCTGGCAACCGGCGCCGTGTTGCCTACCAGCGTGGTATCCGCTGCTGCGCTGGACGAGGCGGGTCCCGAGTCGGGGCCGAACGCTATCCTCGTTCGGCTGCGCCCGGGCGTCAGTCCAGCGGCCGGGTTGCGCTCGCTGCAGCACATAGCAGACCGCTACGACCGGGTGGCTCACTCGCCGCAGATCGTGGCCCGCGCCGGCCCTAGTGCGCTGGAGCTGCAGGCGAACGTGCTGTCCGCACAGCGGCCCGCCGAGATCGTCAACTACAAGAGCATGGGCGCGATGCCGGTCATCTTGGCGGCTGGCCTGGCGGCCGGCGCGGCCGCCGCGCTCGGCGTCACGCTGATCGCCTCGGTGCGTCGGCGCAGCCGGGACTTCGCACTGCTGAAGACACTCGGCTTCACCAGGCGGCAGCTCGCCGGCGCGGTGGCCTGGCAGTCGACGACGGTCGTCGCGATTGGCCTGATCGTGGGCGTGCCGCTTGGCATAGCAGCCGGGCGACTGCTCTGGCTCGCGTTCGCCAGGCAGCTTTCGGCAGTCCCCTACGCGGTCGTGCCGGCTGCCTCGCTGATCGTCGCGGCTCTGGCCGCGCTTGCCGTCGCCAACGTCATCGCCGCGCTGCCAGGCCGCGCCGCGGCGCGCACGCCGGTGGCTCGGGTATTGCGGACGGAGTGAGGGTGCGATGGTGACCAGTTCGTTCGGATCTGCCTGGCGAGTGGCCAGCTACCGGTTCCGCACCACGCTCCGGCGTCGGTTCGCCAGCTACCTCGCGCTTGCGCTGCTGGCCGGGCTTGTTGGCGGAGTCGCTTTGGCGTCGGTGACTGCGGCCAGGCGCAGCTATTCTTCCTACCCGGACTACCTGGCCAGCACGAACCCGTCGGACCTGATGCTCATCCCATCGGTGCAAGGCTACGACGCCGGCTTGATAGGCCAGCTTGCCCGGCTCAAGCACGTGAGCCATGCCGAGGGCGCCGCAGACTTCAACGCGGTGACGCTGACGGCCGCAGGGCAGGTTCGGACGGTGCTGGTCACCCAGGTCGAGCTGATCGCCAGCGGCGACGGCCTGCTCTCCGACCAGGACCGGCTGACGATCATCCGGGGACGCCGGGCGGACCCCCGCAGCATCGACCAGATCGTGGCCACCAACGAGGCGGCGGCCGTGCTCGGGTTGCACGTCGGTTCGCACGTGCTGGTCGGCCTCATCCGCAACGGCGGGGTGAACGGGAACGTCACCGATATCTACCGGCGCATCGAGCTGACCGTGGTGGGTATCGGAGTGCTGAACATCCAGCTTGTGCACGACCAGATCGACACCGACCGGGCCGGGTTTCTGGTCGGGACTCCGGCGCTGCTGGACAAGTTCGGCCAGTGCTGCGCCACGAACAGCTACGACGGCCTGCAGCTAGCGGGGGGCAGCCGCTATGACAGCGCGGTCGAGGGTGAGTACGAGCGGCTCTCGTTGACCAGCCCGTACCTGAAGGGCGGAGCGGGTGCCCTCGTCGTCGATGAGATCGCCAGCATCGAGGCGGCGGCCCAGCAGGCCATCCGGCCCGAGGTCATCGCGCTGTACGTGTTCGGCCTCATCGCCGGCTTGGCCGCCGTGATCATCGGCGCGGAGTCCATCTCGCGGATGCTGCTCGGCAACGACGCCGACGCCGCCGTGCTCCGCGCGCTCGGCGCCAGCCCGGCCGCGGTGCTGGCCGAGTCCTTGCTCGGCGTGCTCGCCTCGGTGCTGGCCGGTGCGGCGCTGGCGGGGCTAGTCGCAGCGGCGCTGTCGCCGCTGACGCTGTTCGGCCCGGTGCGCTCGGTCGAGCCGAACGGGCGGCCGTATCTCGACTGGGCGGTGCTCGGCCTCGGCGCCGCGGCGCTCGCCGTAACGCTCGGTGCGATCGCCGCGGTCGTGGCCTACCGGCGGTATGCGAGTTCGATCCGCCGGCCAGACCGACCGCAAGGCAAGGCCTCCGCGGTGGTCCGCGTCGCGCTGGCAGGCGGGCTGCCGGCCAGCGCGGTGGCCGGGCTGCGGTTCGCGCTCGAACCGGGGCACGGCCGCACCGCGGTGCCCACCAGATCGGTGATCGCCGGAGCAATCCTGACCGCTGCGGTCGTGGCGGCCACGTTGACGTTTGGCGCCAGCCTGAGCACGCTGATCTCGCGGCCGGCGCTCTACGGCTGGAACTTCAGCTACGCCCTGTACTCGATCGACGGTTACGGCCCGGTGCCTGCCCACTGGGTGGTGCCGCTGCTGCGGCGTGATCCGTACGTCTCCGGCTACACCGGCGTCTACTTCGCCACCGTGCAGGTCGATCACCTGACCGTGCCCGCCATCGGCGGAACAGTCCATCCGGCGATCGGGCCGCAGCTCCTGTCTGGCCACGGGCTGGACAGCGCCAGCGAGATAGTGGTCGCGCCGCAGACACTGAGCGAACTGCACAAGCGGGTCGGCGACACCGTCACGGTGTCCGAGGGGGAGATATTGCCGCCCACCAGGCTGCGCATCGTCGGCACCGCGGCCATGCCGACGATCGGCGACGTGATCGGGGTGCACGCGTCGCTGAGCACAGGCGTTGACTTCGCCGCCAGCATCGTGCCACGCTCCGTGCTCGATGAGTTTGGTCCGGTCTCGGGGCCTAACGCCTACTTCGTCCGCACCAGGCCGGGTGTCAGCGCCGCGGCTGCCCGGCGCTCCCTGCAGCACATAGCCAGTCAGCTCAACATCGAGAGCCGGTCGCCAGCGGTAACCGCGATCATCGGAGACATCACCAAGTACGTCAACGCGGTGTCCGTGCTGCCGGTGCAGCGTCCTGCGGCGATCCTGAACTACAAGTCCATGGGGCTGATGCCGGTCATCCTGGCGGCCGGCCTTGCGGCGGGCGCCGTCGCTGGCCTCGGGCTGACGCTGCTGGCCTCGGTCCGCCGCAGGCGGCGAGACTTCGCCCTGCTCAAAACGCTGGGCTTCACAAAACGCCAGCTCGTCGGCACGGTCGCCTGGCAATCGACGGTCGTGACGGCGGTCGGCCTCGCCGTCGGCATCCCGCTTGGCATCGCGGCTGGCCGCTGGCTCTGGCTGGCCTTTGCCCGGCAGCTGTCGGCCGTGCCCGATCCTGTCGTGCCGGTGACGACGGTCGCGGCCGTGATCGGGATCTCGCTGGTGCTGGCCGGCCTCGTGGCGCTCGGCCCGGGATGGCGCGCCGCGGTGATCCGGCCTGCCGCGGTCCTGCGATCGGAGTAGACATGCTGCAACATGACCACGCTGCCAGCCCCGCGACCACGCCAGACCAGGTCGCAGCGGCGATCCACGCCGACTCTCGCAGCGCCGCTGTACGCGGGCTAACGGCAGGCGTCCTGCTGCCGGTCGTGGCCGTCGTGGTCGCGGTCGCTGGTTTGCGCGTCTCGCCGCCCGGTGGCATTCCCGGCGTGCAGGCCGTCGCGTTCGGCCTGGTGCTGGCCGCCGCCGTCTCGGCGGTCGTGCTAGCAAGAACCCCCGAGCGGACACCGGTCTGGCAGGTCGCGGCCGGATCGGTGGCCGCCGCGGTCACGCTCTTGGCTGCGCTGCTGGCGCAAACTCACCCGGGCTCGGCGCACCGAGCGTGGGCGGCGGTCACTTCGATCGGAGTGGTCGCGGTCATCGCGGTGTCCACTCACATGCTGCTCGGCCTGCCCGACGGCAGGCTTGCCCGGCCCGGCGAGAGCGGCGGACGCGTACGCCGCGGCGGTGCTGTGCTGTGCTACGTAGCAGCCGGGATTACCGGCCTTTACCTGGCTATCTCCGGGCACCAGTTGCCCGCGGCGGCGGCCGCTGCTGCCTGGGCCGTTGCCGCAGCCGCGACGCTGCCTGCGGTCCGATTCCGGTATTTGTCCGCTGCCGGACGCGATCGCGAGCGGATGCAGTGGATGGGCGTCGGCACGGTACTGACCTTCGCCGCCGCCCTGGTCGTCTGCGTGCTGCACCTGCTCGTCGGCTGGCCGGGTTCGCTGGCCGCGGTCGCCGCGGGTTGCGCGTTCTTCCTGCCGCTCAGCATGATCGTGGCCGGGCTGCGGGGACTCGGCCCGTTCGGCGGCCGGGTGCTGGTCCAGACGCTGTCGGTAGCCGGTTTCAGCGCGATCGTGGCGGCTATCTACCTGGTCATCGTGCTGGGCATCGGCACCCCGCCGAAGGATCCCGGCGACCGGGAGACCCTCGCCCTGTCGATGGTGGCGGCCGCGGTGGCCGCGGTCGGCTACCTGCCGGCCAGGGACCGGCTGCTCGCCTGGGCCAAGGGATTCGTCTACGGCGCCCGTGAGGCACCCGACGAGGTATTGCGGACGTTCGGCAGCAGGCTCAGCCGTGCCATCCCGATGGACGAACTGCTGTTGCAACTCGCCGAGTCGTTGCGCAAGACCATGGCCCTGTCCCGGGCCGAGGTCTATACCGGCGCGGGCGAGGTACTGGAGCGGGCGGTGTCGGTGCCGGATGCCGGGCCCGCGTCCGTGCTGGTCACTCCGCGCGAGCGGCCGGTCGTCACCAGAGCCGGAGTAAGCGGGACGGCGTGGGTCTCGGTCTGGCTTCCCGCGCTCGTGGCAGACCGGGACGGTGCGCAGATCCGGGTCGCCCCGGTCAGTCATGCCGGCCA
>JASHSO010000520.1 GCA_030038715.1 Streptosporangiaceae bacterium | reverse complement strand
CCGTCAGGAACGATGGCGATGCGCTGCTGCCATGGGCGGTAACGCGGGGTGAAGTGCCTATCGATGTCGAAGCCCTCGGGCAGCAGCGGGCGCATGGACTCGATCAGGAACGCGTGCAGATCGCCGGGGGCTTCCTGTGCCGTCCGGGCCAGCCAGTCGGTTTGCGCGATGTACTGGCGACGCAAGATCTCGTACGTCCACTCCTCGGGGATGTCCAGGGCGCGCAGCGTCACGGCGAGTTCGTGCGTCGTCGGCGGGGCGAAGTAGTAGGACGGGGAGCGCTGCAGCATCGTCACGTGCTCCGCCGTCCCGGCTATCGCGGGGATGAGCGTTGCGGCCGTGGCCCCGGAGCCGATCACGACGACGCGCTTGCCGGCCAGGTCGAGGTCCTGGGGCCATCGCTGGGGGTGCACGATCAGGCCCTGGAAGCGGTCCATGCCTTCCCACCGGGGGCGGTAGGGCTTGGCGTGGTTGTAGTAGCCCGGGCACATCCACAAGAACCTCGTGGTGAACCTCAGTCGCTGTCCGGTGTCGGCGCGAGTGGCTGCCACGGTCCACCGGCGGTCCTCGGTGGACCAGCTGGCCGCCGTGACCCGGTGCCGGAAGCGGATGTGCTGAGAGAGGCCGTCCTCGTTGATGACCTCGTCGAGGTAGGCGAGGATCTCCTCGCCCGCAGCGATGGACGGACCGCGCCACGGCTTGAACCGGTAGCCGTAGGTGAACAGATCGCTGTCGGAGCGCACCCCCGGATACTGATGGGTCCACCATGTCCCGCCCCTGCTGTCCAGGGCATCCAGGATGACGAAGCTCCGGTCGGGGAACTGGTCCCGCAGGTGGTGCGCGGCCCCGATGCCGGAGACCCCGGCGCCGACGATCAGGACATCGACGTAACCGGCGTCCTGGACGTCCCCGACGCCCTCGGCGGGAGCGGTCGTAGGTGCTGTCGTCGTCATGCCTGGACCTCCGCGACGCGTGCGCTGCTGCCAGTCATGCTAGCTCCGGGCCTCTCCTCGGGCGAGAAGCCGATCTTGCGCCCGGCACGGTGCGCCTGGGTACTGGAGAATCCAGAGATGGCTCGCGGCACTCGCCGAGGCCTGGTTCCCCGTGACCATGATCTGGGGTCTGTGCGACACGGTCTCGCCGCCACGGGTGGCAACGTACGTATGGGACGAATACCTGATGCGGAAGCCCGGCGGCAATCGCCTGTATTTCATCCCCGAGGCGAATCATTATCTGCAAAACGACCGCCCAGAGGCATTCGTCCAGGTGCTCCGGCATGCGCTCGATCCCGCTGATCATCAGCGACCCGGCGCCTTGGATACCGAACCGGGTGCTCCGATACTGGTCGACAGCTCTCGTACGCGGTTGCCCGCCGCGGCAGACCTGCTCCGCGTAGAGCCTCCCGCCGATATGAAATGACGGCAGCAGAATGCCCTGCGGCTAGGAGTGAGCCGCGGGGCTGACCGCAGTGTCCGGGTCGTATTCGTAGATCCAGCCGTTGGCGACCAGGGGGTCGGCTTGGCCGAATGACCGGTCGCGGGCTTGTTGCTCGGTGCCGTCAGAAAGGTGGTTGATGTCCAACCGCGCGTGGCTGAGTTCCTGCAGTCGGCTCGTGCGAGGGATCCGCAGCTCCTCATAGCGCCGCAGGGCCCGGGCCGGATCGGACAGGCCGTCAGCCAGGCACCGGGCCAGCACGCCGGCGTCCTCGATCGCTTGCGCCGCCCCCTGCGCGAAGAACGGGAACATTGGATGCGCGGCGTCGCCGAGCAGCGTGACGAGTCCCTCGCTCCAGCGCTTCAGCGGCGGGCGATCCAGCAGCGCCCAGCGTCCCGGCGTCCCGCCCGCCCGGATCAGGTCGGCGAGCCTCGGGTCCCACCCATCGAACTCCGCCAGGAAGTCGTGCACCGAGCCGGTCGCGCTCCACGACTCGACGGAATAGTCCCCGGCCGGAGCGAACGCCACCAGGTTCACCAGCCTGCCCGCGGATACCGGGTAATGCACCAGGTGATGACCCGGGCCGATCCAGAGCGTCTGCGCGGGGCGGCGCGCGAAGGCGGGTGCCAGACCGGAAGGCACCAGCGATCGGAACGCGCAGAGGCCCGAGTACGCGGCCGGCACTGGCCCGTGAATCGCGCCGCGCAGGACCGAGTGGGTGCCGTCGGCGCCGATCACCAGGTCGGCCTCGGCTGTCTGGCCGTCATCGAACCGCACCAGCGGCCGGCTGCTCCGGACGTCGAGCCCGGTGCAGCGCCGCCCGAGGCGAACAGAGCCGGCCGGCACGGCCGACTTGATGACCTCCAGCAGGCCCGCGCGGTGCGCCGTGTAGGTGTGCTCGCCGTACAACTGCTCGCACGCCGTGGCCAGGTCTTCCGCGGACAGGACGGTGCCGTCCCGCCATCGGCGGAACTCCCAGCCGACATCCAGCCGCACCGCGTGCTGAGCGAATGCGTCCAGCACCCCCAGGCGGCGCAGCAGCCTTGCCGCGTTGGGCGCTACGACTATGCCCGCGCCGACCTCTCGCAGTTCCGCTGCCTGCTCGTAGACAGTGCTGTGCAGCCCGGCTCGGTGCAGGAACGCCGCGGCCGCCAGGCCGCCGATTCCGCCGCCGACGATCGCGATCTCGGGTGCCGTTCCCGCCATGTGCACGCACTCCAGTGGCTCTGTGCGCGAGTCGACCTAGGGCCGCCCGCTCAGAAGGGCGGCGGGTCGTCTCGGGCGCCCGGGATGGTGGCGAACGGGTCGACGGGCATCGACGGTCCCTCGTCCACCCCGGCCCAGGCGCCTTTCTCCGACGGCCGGGTGGCCCAGGCCGGGAACGGGAAGTCGATGGCCAGGGGCACCGGGATGTCGGGCTGCGAGATGAACATGGTGCCGGGCTTGGCCAGCAAGGCGCGCTG
>JASHSO010000519.1 GCA_030038715.1 Streptosporangiaceae bacterium | reverse complement strand
GCGGTGGCGATGCTCAGTACGGCCAACACTGCCAGCTTCGCATCGAGCCCCGGTACCAGCAGGAACGCGGGGAACATCAGCCCGGTCGCCCAGACACTCGCCCGCAGCACGGCGATCGCGTCGAACCGCTCAAGCACCCCAACCAGCAGCGCGTCTCCGGCCAACCCGGCACCTAGGCGAACCGCGACGCCGACGGCGGCGACCGCTGGTGAGGCATGCACAACCGCTACTAGGTACAGCGCGAGGAACCCACTGAACACATCAAGCAGCAGGTCAGCCACCTCGAGCAGCGCCAGCCAGCGGAAGGCGCCAGCGGATGCGCTGATCCGGATGACCGCACCCAGGCCCGGCCAGCCTTCCGTATCGGGGCCCTCCCGCCCTGCGGCCACGCCGGCGGATCGGCCTGTTGCCGCCGTCGCCAGCCAGCTAGCTGTCGCGGCCGCCGCGACCAGTACGAAGGCCAGGCGCCAGCTTCCGCCGGCCATGAGCACCACGACCACCAGCAGCGGACCGGCCACGTCACCAGCCGAGCCGGCCAGCGTCCACACGGCCATCAGCCGAACCCTCCGGTCCGGCTGGGCGTCCAGCAGAGCCGACTGCGTGAGGCTGACATAGGCCCCGGACGCGGGGAAGAAGAGGACCAGAGCAGTAAGCAGCACGGCGAACGACTGCGCCAGAGCCGCTGCCAGCACGGCACAGATGAAGACCAGGCCGCCAGCCAGCACGACCCGGCGGCGGCGCGCGCCGACGCCGCCTAGCACACCGACTGGCAGCTCGACCAGGCTGCCGATGATCAACGGCGCCGCCGCCAGCAACCCGACCTGAAGATAGCTCAGCGCCAGGTCATGCCGGATCAGCGGCATGGCCGCACTCTTGGTGCCGTCGACGAGCTCGTCCGCGAACTCGACGGCCAGAGCTGACATCAGGACGGCCAGTCCCGCCCCGGACCTGAGACGCTCGAACCGCATGCCTTCAGTCCTTCCTCGTCGTGCCCGCCGGTACGGCGAGGAAGGTGGGCCCCGAGCCGCTAGCTCAGGTCACAGTCAAGGGAAGCGCACGCGCATAATCCTAAGTCCTGAACCCGTCAGACATGGGTGCTCAGCTTCCAGAGGTCAGCTCGGGCGGTGCCGCTGATCCGGCCGCTAGCTGCGCCTTCATAGCTGCCAGTTCCTTGTCGACGTCAGCCGACGACGAAGCCTCATCGAGCTCCTTCTGGATGTCGTCGGTGCTGCCGCCGACCTCCTCGAGCACGCCAGACTGCAGGAGCTCGTCCATGGCCCCGGCCCTGGCCTGCATGTTCGCGATCTTGTCCTGGGCACGCTGCAGCGCCTCGCCGGTATCGCTGAAGCTCCTGGAGATGCCGGCCGCTTCCTCGTTCACCGAGGTGACGGCGGACGCAGCGGTGTACTGCGCCTTCATGACCTCCTTCTGCGAGCGGAAGTTGTTGACCCGCTGCTGGAGCGCGGCGAGGGTCTGTTCCATCTTCTGCTCTTCCTCGGTCAGCTGCTGGCGCTGCGGCTCCAAACTCTGGATCTGCTGCTGGGCGGTTGCCTTGCGGGACAGTGCCTCCCTGGCCAGGTCCTCTTTCCCCTGGGCCAGCGCGGCCTGTGCCTGGTCCTGCAGGTGGTCGACCGAGTGCTGCAACTGCTGCTCCTGCAGCTCGATCTGCTTCTTCGAGGCCGCGATGTCCACGAGCGCCTGGCGAACCTTGGTGATGTGCTCGAGCATCTGCTCGTAGGAGTAGTCGAGCATCTCGTTAGGGTTCTCGGCGGCGTCGAGGGCCTTGTTCGCCTTAGCCGCGACGATGTCGTGGGCCCGCTGGAAGAGACTCATGTCCGTTGCTCCCTGCGATCGATGAGCGGAGCCTTGCCTATGCTGCAGAGCGTAGTCGCGCGGCGGGGCCGACGAGAGGTGCTAGTGTCCTGAAATCGTGGGCCGACCGGCCCAAGGCCGGGCCGCGCCAAGGCAAGGTGCCAGATGACCGACGAAACGCCCATCTCCTACGAGGCTGCCGTTCCCGGAACGCCGGTCCTCAGCAGTACCGGCAGCAAGATCGGGACACTGGAGCACGTGCTCCAAGTGCCGCAGCTCGATGTCTTCGACGGCCTCGTGATCGCCACCTCCAGCGGACTACGCTTCATCGACGCTGACAACGTCCGGCAGATCACGCGCAGTCACATTGACACGGCGCTTGACGACGAGCAGGCCGCCCAGCTCCCGCCGCCGAGCGGACCCCCGGTCTACCATGTCGACGCGCTCGCCGATTCGGGCCATAACATGCACGACATGCTCGGGCGTATGTTCGGCCGGCCGCACTGGATCCGCGAGCGCGACTAGTCCGAGGTCTCGGCGACGGTCGCGCCCGGTGCCAGCAGCGGACCCTCCGTTGCGAAACGTCGTCGGTTGACACCTGCTGATGAAACAGCAGCAGCAAGTGTCAAGCGATGACGTATTCTCCGCCAGCTCGGGGTGCGGGACATCGTATCGGTAAATAGTTCATAACGTTATGTCCCGGTGTCGCGATAAACAGGTTGCATTCGTGCTGGGAAAAGCCAGTCAGGCAATAAGGCGGTTCGGCTCGACTTGGCTCGGCAAGGACCGCGCCGATTCCGCCGCGGCTTTGAGTACCCAGGTGATATGCCCTGGCCGCACGACCCCAGAGATCGCGCGGCACGTGCGTAGCGCGCCCGGCGCGCCCGGTCACAACCCGAGTGTCGGGATCTCACAGCGGCTGGCACCGGCTGCTGGCTTGGTTCAGCCCGACGACGCCTCTCTTGGCGCATCGGGATGCTCGTCAGCAGGCTCAGCCGCGCCGTTGACCTCCGCGGACACCTTCCCGAGGGCCGCTGGCCCTGGTGCCGCCGGTTCGGGCGACTCTGCCTGCGACCGGGCCCGCGCCTGCCGTGCCTTCACCCTGGTGACGTACTCGTCCACGTAGCTCAGCCCGGTCAGTTCCATGATGTCGTACATGATCTGGTCGGTGATCGCGCGCAGTACCACCGGGCTCGCCGACCCGAGCCGGTACCGCTCGAACGTCAGCGGCTTGCCGAACCGCACCTCAGCCTGGCCCGATACCGGCCAGGACCGGCCGGCGGGCATGGAGCCGTAGGTGCCGACGACACCGACCGGCACGACCGGCACCTGCGCCGAGAGCGCCAGCCTGGCTATGCCGGTCTTGCCCTTGTACAGGCGCCCGTCCGGCGTCCGGCTGCCCTCGGGGTACATGACCAGGCACCAGTTCTGCTCAAGTATCTGATTCACCAGCTCCATGGACTGCCTGCTGGCGCCCCTGCGCTCAATCGGCACCGCGCCGATCGCCACGGACACGAACAGCCCCATCAGCCGGCTGGCGAAGAAGTAGTCGGAGGCCCCTGCGACGAGGGTGCGGCGCCGCAGGTCCTTCGGCAGGCTGTTCAGGATGAGCGGCGTGTCCATGTGACTGGAGTGGTTGGCCGCCAGTATCAAGGGTGGGCTGTGATCGGCAAGGTTCTCCAGGCCGGTGATCTTGGGATGTACGTAGTGCCGGATGATCGGTCGAAGCGCGCCATTAAGAAAGAACCCACGAGCGATCCCGGAGCTCACCTTCTGCTGCAGCATTCGCTCGCCTTCGCGCGCCATAAACCCTCCTGACGCCAAGCGCCACGCAAACCTATCACAGAATTCGCCGGTTACTGCTGGTCAGCCCTGGTGAGATAGCCGTTCTCCGAATACCAGCGCAGCGTTCTGGTGATCGTCTCGTGGACTGGCGTGTAGCGAACTCCGAGCTCGCGCTCGGCACGCGAGCCATCGTAGGTATGCCCGTTCAGCAACGTTCTCATCATCTCCCGGCAAAGCGGCGGCTTACGCCCGACCGCCTTCGCTCCGGCCTCGACCACGACGGCTGCGGCGCTCGCGGCCCGGCCTGGCAGCCAGCGCACTCGCTGCTCGATGCCGGTGTTCGCGGCCACCAGGGCGATCAGCTCGCGCGTGCTGAACGTGGCGCCGTTCAGCACGTAGCGTTCCCCCGCGGTGCCGTGCTGCTCCGCGAGGAGGTGGCCGGTCGTGCAGTCGGCGATGTCCAGGAAGCTCATCCGGGTGTCCACCAGGAACTTCAGTGTTCCGTTCAGGTAGGAAAGCAGCAGCCGCGCGGTGCCGTGAAGCCGGCCAGGACCCTGCACGGACGACGGGCTGACGCACACCACCGGCACGTTCAGCTCGGCGGCCACGTGCACGACGCGCTTCTCCGCAAGGTACTTGGTCCGCTCGTACTCCGACAGGAACCACCCGCGGTGCGCCGAAGTCTCGTTGCCGACAGTTCCGTGAACTTCTCCGATGGCGGCCGCGGAAGAGGTGTACACGACGCGGCCGACGCCGGCCTTCGCGGCGGCCGCGACCACGTTGGCTGAGCCGTCCACGTTGACCCGTTCCATCGGCTTGGGGTCGGCAAGGCAGAACGTGTTCATCCCGGCAGCGTGGTACACCGTGCCACAGCCGTCCATGCCGCGCACCAGGCTCTCGGTGTCCAGAACGTCCCCGGTGACGGGCTCGGCGCCACGCGCCGCCAGCCCGTCGGCCGCCTGCTTCGACCGGGCCAGTGCACGCACCGGCCGACCGCCCGCGACCAGCGCGTCCACGATGGCACCGCCCACGAAGCCGCTCCCGCCGGTGACGAGAACCGGACTCTGGCCCGGCGCGGCGGTCACTGCCGCACGCCCCTGACCACGGCGGAGAACTGGGGCAGGTAGCTCCAGGCGGACAGGACGGTGACTACGGCAGCCACTGTCATGGCCCACTCGTCTAGGTACATGACTCCGATCCGCTGGTCGTACCGGAGGATCGCGAGGATGATCGCGACGAACTGCACGTTGAACTTCAGCTTCCCCCAGATCGACGGCAGCACCACGGTTCCACCGGAGGCGGCCGCGGCCTTCAGCCCAAGCACGGCTAGCTCCCGACCCACGATCACGACCGCCGCCCACGGTGATGCGCGGCCGACGGAAACCAACGCGATGAGGACGCCGGCGATCAGCAGCTTGTCGGCCGTAGTGTCCAAGAAGACGCCCAGGTCCGAGGTCCGGCGCCATCTCCGGGCAAGGTACCCGTCCAGGAAGTCGGTGGCCGCGGCCGCCGTGAACAGCACGGCCGCCACCACGTAGGCATACCTGACAGTCGGCCCGACCAGGATCAGCGCCATGATCGGCACCGCCAGCACAACTCGCGCCAGGCTGATGCCGTTGAGAAGCTGCGCCGAGCGCCGCTGATCCATAACTGTCCGAATTATCCTACTAGTCCTGCCAGTGACGCCGGATGCAGCCTGAGGGGTCATCAGGGTTCAGCATGTCATACCGGCGTCCGTGCGACGGCGCACCATCTCCCTGACCGCCTCGGCAGACGCCAGCTCCAGCGCGCGTCTGGCCAGGTCCGCGGCCGTCGTCAGGCTAGTAGCCCGGACCGCCTGCTTGACCGCGCCGACGGACGCGGCGCTGACCGAGAGCTCGCGGACGCCAAGACCGAGCAGCAGCGGAACCGCCAGCGGATCCGCGGCAAGCTCGCCGCACACTCCGATCCATCGCCCGGCGCCGGTCGCCGCTGCCGCCGCCCGGCCGATCAGCGTCAGCACTGCCGGGTGCAGGGCGTCACCCAGTGCGGCAACCGCGGAAACCTCGCGATCGGCGGCCATTGTGTACTGGGTAAGGTCGTTGGTCCCGACAGAGAAGAAGTCGACCTCGCCAGCCAGCACCGCCGCGGACAGTGCGGCGGCCGGAACTTCGATCATGATGCCGACCTCCATCGGCGCACCGGCGCCCGCCGACATGCCCTCGGCCTCAAGACCGCGCCGAGCGGAGGAGACCACCGCCAGCGCCGACTGCACCTCGTGCTCGGTTGCCACCATGGGGAACATCAGCCGCACTGGATGGCTGGCCGCCACCCGCAGCGCAGCCCGAACCTGTACGAGCAGCAGGTCGGTCCTGGCCAGGCCGAGCCGGATGCCACGCTGGCCGAGCGCCGGATTCGGCTCGGCATCACGCGGCAGGTAGGGCAGGGGCTTGTCGGCCCCGACGTCCAGCGTCCGGATGATCAGCGGCCGACCGTCTAGGATCGCCGCGATCTCGGCATAGACGGCTTCCTGCTCGGCCTCGGTCGGCATCTGCTCAGCCGCGAGAAACACGAACTCGGTCCGCAGCAGCCCGATCCCGTCCGCGCCTTGGGCTACCGCATGCCGGACGTCCTGCGCCGACCCAGCGTTCGCGGCGACCTCGATGGTGACGCCATCCACGGTGACGGCCGGCTGCCCGGCAAGCTGCCTGGCGCGCGTGGCCGCCGTCGCGGCGCGCTCTTTTGCCAGCTCCGCGGCTGCAACGTCCGCGGGGCCCGGCGCGACCAACACCGATCCCTGGTCGCCGTCGAGCAGCAGCGGGGTCGCCTCCCGGATCTCCAGCACGGCTGACCCCAGGCCGAGCACCGCTGGAATGCCGAGCGCCCTGGCGAGGATGGCTGCGTGAGACGTCGGACCACCGTATGCGGTCGCGATGCCCCGGACCACCGCCGGGTCGAAACCGGCAGTATCCGCCGGGGTGAGCTCGCCTGCCACCACGACCCCAGCCCCAGCCGGCTCTGCCCGGGCCTCGCCGAGCAGGTTCGCGAGCACCTGCGCTCCGACGCTCTCGACGTCCGCCGCGCGCTCGCGCTGATAGGGGTCGGCCAGCCGCCGCCAGGCCGCGGCCATGTCGCGCACGGCGCTGTCCCACGCGTCGGCGGCGTTCCTTCCCGCGCCGATGCTGCGCCTGGCGGGCTCGACGAGCGCCTCATCATCGAGGAACAGCAGGTGAGCGTCGAAGATGCCGGCCTCGTAGGCCGCGCCGCTACGTGCGGCTACCGAGTCTCGCGCAGCCTGGATCTGCCGCCGCGTGGCTTCCAGCGCGGCGTCGAGCCGGGCAAGTTCCGCGTTAGCGTCCGCCGCACGCCCGCGCGGCACCGTGATGGCGGCGGGCCGGAGATGCACGGCGTCGCCGATCGCTATGCCCGGCGAGCCGGGGATTCCCCGCAGGATTTCTCCCGGAACGGGCTGGCGCCCGGCCGCAGCGGCACCGGCCGGCGCGGTCGGGACGGGGAGGCTAGAACGCTCGTCGGCACCGGGTGGCGCGGCAGGGACGGGCGAGCCAGACTCGCCAGCCGCGAACTGGGCCGCTGTCTGCTCAACCGGACTCCCCGCCGGCTGCCGTGCGGGCGGCTCGTCGAAGTTCCGCAAAGCGAGTTCGCGCAGGGCCGCGAGTGCCGCCGCAGCCTGCGGGCCGCTCGCTCGCACCAGCACATCGTGCCCCTGCTGGACACCGAGTGTGGCGACCCCGTTCAGGCTCCTGGC
>JASHSO010000518.1 GCA_030038715.1 Streptosporangiaceae bacterium | reverse complement strand
CGCCGGCGAGCGCGCGGGCCAGGCTGACGCGCTGGCGCTGCCCACCGGAGAGCTGCTCCGGCAGACGGTCGAGTAGCTCTTCGAGGTGGAGTGTCTCAAGCCACCAGGCAGCCCTGGCCGGATCGGCGTGGACTCCGAAGACCGCCTGCTCCCACACCGTGCGCCCGGGGATCAGGCTGAAGCCCTGCGGGACGTAGCCGACTCCGCGTCGCTCGGGTGCGGTGCGGCTCACGTCGACACCGCCGTAGGTCACGGAACCGGCGCCCGGCCCGAGCAGTCCGGCCAGGACCCGCAGGGTGACCGATTTGCCAGAGCCAGACGGTCCGACGACCGCGAGACGGTGGCTGCTTCCGGGGTGGGCTACCCGCAGGTGGAAGGTCCCGACGGTCGCGTCGATGTCGAAGCCGACAGGCTCCGGCGTCGTCGGCACGGGGGCTACCGGCGCCGGGATCGGACGCTGCCGGACGCGGCCCGGGAGCCGGGCACGGGCGAGCACGATGGCAAGTGCGGCGACGCCGAAGGCGAGTATCGTCGGCGCCTCCAGTTGCGACAACGGCGCCGAGGAGAACTGGTTGTCGACATAGATCGGCAGGCTGTACGGGTGGTAGGCAAGAACGACGGTCGTGCCGTATTCGCCGAAGGCCCGCAGCCACATGAGGATCATCCCGGTCCACAGTCCGTCCGCTGCAGCCGGAACATCGACGCGGAGGAACCGAGCCAGCCGCGTGTGGCCGAGGGTGGCGGCGACATCGCCCAGGGACGGATCGACCGCACGGAAGGCGCTGCGGGCCACCACGACCAGGAACGGTGCGGAGACGAACGACTGGGCGATGACGAGCCCGTACATCGTCTGGGTGAGCCGCTGCCCGGACAGCTGGCCGAGGAATGAGTACGGACCGACGATGTAGATCAGCAGAATGCCGGAGACGAGGGGCGGCACGGCCAGCGGGAGCAGGACGATCACGTTGACCGCCGAAGACAGCCAGCCTCGGCGGTGAGCGAGGACGTAGGCCAGCGGTATGCCGCACAGAACCCCGAGGAGCAACGAGATGGTGGCGCCCTCGACCGACACCACCAAGGCTGGCCAGAGCCCGGGGACATTCCAGCCTTCGTTGTGCCCGCCAATGACGCGGTAGACGAAAGCCCCGACCGGATAACCCAAGTACAGGACCAGCAGGGCGCCGAGCCAGAAGAGCGGGCGCGGCGCCCTGCCATGAGTCACGACTTGAGGAGGGTCGTCAGACCGCTCGGTACGCCGGTCCCGATCACCTTTGCCGGCGAGACGATGCCGAACTGGTCATTCTTCATCTCGGCTTGCCCTGTGGGGCCGAGGAGGAACTTGATGAAGGCCTCGGCAGCCGCCAGATGGGGGGCGTTCTTGACGATCGTGATCGTGTAGTCGCCGGCCAGGTTGACGCCGGTGAGCTTCACGAATGGGCTGCCCTGAGAGTTGGCATCGGCCTCGTACATAAACGAAGCGTCGAGTTGCCCGGACTGGATGTCGGCCTCTTCGGGGTCCTCGGCGTACTCGTCCGACGTCTCCGTAGCGAGCTTGTCTAGCGCCGGAAGATGCTGCGCCGCTGCTGTCTCCTTGAGGGCTTCTTCGGCCAGCACCCCGCCAGGGTCCTGCGAAGGATTGGTCCGCCCGAGCCGGAACCCGGGCATGGTGATCACCTTGTACCACGGCATGGTCTGCAGATCATGCGCGAACTTGCTCTTGGGATAGTAGCCGAGGACTTCCGGCGACGTGGCGAAGTCGGCGTACCACTTGACCCAGTCTCCGTTGCTGGCGCCCTCGAGTATCGTGTCGTCCGCCGGCGAGGCGCTGACGAAGATGTCGGCGACATCGATCTTGTTCTTGATGTCGGCCGCGAGCGTCCCTGACCCGGCCGAGGTGTCGACCAACGTGTAGCCGGTCGCCTTGTGGAACGCCGGCCCGACCGTCTTGGTCATCAGGGTGTCCAGCGACCCGGCGGAGAACACATCGACATCGCCGCTGTGTTTCGAGCTCGTGGTGGTTGGCGAGGAGCTGCAGCCGGTAACGGCGAGCCCGATGCATGCAATCGAAAACAACGCGGCGACCTGCGCGCCGCGCCTCGGAGTTAGAGGCACCATGCCACCGACCATAGCCAAGTATAGTTGCATGCCACAAGAATCATGGACATCCTGTGATCTTACTGTTTCCCGCTCTCGTCCGCGGCAGCCCCACTGCCAACCATCCGGCGCTCGCCGAGCCGCCGCACCGTTAGCGGGTCGGCCGCCCGCACCTTACTGTGAACTCATGAGCGGCATGTCGGAGTCCGGGACGCCGATCAAGGGCGTGTACGAGCCAGCGGACGTGGCAGGCCTTGACCCGGAGCGAGACCTCGGCCGGCCAGGGTCCTTCCCGTTCACCAGGGGCATCTATCCCGACATGTACGTGACCAAGCCGTGGACCATGCGCCAGTATGCGGGCTTTTCCACCGCTGCCGAATCCAACCTGCGCTATCACCAGCTGATCCAGGCCGGCACCACCGGGCTGTCGGTGGCTTTCGACTTGCCCACGCAGATGGGCTACGACTCGGACGCGCCGGAGGCGCACGGCGAGGTCGGCAAGGTCGGCGTCGCGATCGACTCCATTGAGGACATGCGGCTGCTGCTGCGGGGCATACGCCTCGATCAAGTCTCGACCTCGATGACGATCAACGCTCCCGCGGCGTTGCTGCTCCTGCTCTACCAGCTGGCGGCCGAGGAGCAAGGCGTTAGCCCGGCAAGGCTGTCGGGCACGATCCAGAACGACATACTCAAGGAGTACATCGCCCGCGGCACGTACATTTTCCCGCCGCAGCCATCGCTGCGGCTCGTCGCCGATACGTTCTCCTACTGCCGCGCCGAGATTCCGCGCTGGAACACGATCTCGATCTCCGGCTATCACATGGCCGAGGCTGGCGCGACCCCGGTGCAGGAGGTCGCTTTCACGTTGGCGAACGCGCGGGAGTATGTCCGTGCCGCGCTCGAGTCCGGGCTCGTCGTCGACGAATTCGCGCCCCGGCTGTCGTTCTTCTTCGTCGCGCGGACGACGCTGCTCGAGGAAGTGGCCAAGTTCCGTGCCGCACGACGGCTCTGGGCGCACATCATGCGGGACGAGTTCGGCGCACGTGACCCGCGCTCGCAGATGCTGAGGTTTCACACACAGACCGCCGGTGTCCAGTTGACCGCGCAGCAGCCCGAGGTGAACCTGACCAGAGTCACGCTGCAGGCGCTGGCAGCCGTGCTCGGCGGTACCCAGTCGCTGCACACCAACTCCTACGACGAGGCCCTAGCACTGCCCACCCAGAAGGCGGCGACGCTCGCGCTGCGCACCCAGCAGGTGCTTGCCTTGGAGACCGATCTGACTGCCACGGCCGACCCGCTGGCGGGCTCCTACGCGATCGAGTCGATGACCGGCGACATCGAAGAGCAGGCCCGTGATCTGATGGCCAGGGTCGAAGATCTCGGTGGGGCGGTCGAGGCGATCGAGCAGGGCTTCCAGAAGGCGGAGATCGAGCGGGCCGCCTACCAAGTCGCCCGGGAGATCGACGAGGGCAAGCGTCTCGTGGTCGGCGTCAACGCTTACACCAGTACCGAGGCCGAGCACTATGAACCGCTCCGAGTGGATCCGGCGATCGAGAGTGAGCAGGCTGCGAGGCTGTCAGAATTGCGCGCCAGCCGCGACGCCCCGGAGCTCAGCCGTCGCCTCGATGATGTGAAGCGGGCCGCCGCGGGCGACGACAACATGCTGTATTCGCTGCGTGCGGCGCTGCGGGCGGAGGCCACCATCGGCGAGGTCTGCGACGTCTTGCGCGATGTTTGGGGCGTTTACCGGCCGCCTGACATCTAGTGGACCGCTTTGGCCGCTCCTGGCATGACAATCGCGCAACTCCAGCGAATCCGGTTCTAGAGCGGTACGATGCTGGCCAAGAAACAGCGGATCTCGTCAGCGAACGGCGGGAAGCAGCGATACGGGCAAGCAGCGCGACGCTGGTCGGCGCGTGACGGCTGAGCGTGGTGCTGGATCAGGGCAGATGCTCAACTTGCTCGGCAGCCGAAGTTAGTGCGGGCAGGACCGAACGACTCGCTTTCACGGCACATGGTTTCGTGGCACCTGTTCTGCTTGCCCACTTTGGCTGCTGCCAACCGGCCTCCGGCCCCGGACGGCCACCACCCTTGCGAAGCAACTGGAGTGAGTTCGAGCATCAGATGAAGACGCCGCTTCCAGTCCACTGGCAACCGCGCCCCAGCGGGGCACGGCGGCAGTGCCTGGCGTCCCGGCCGACTGATCTCTGGCTCGCTGCCAAGGAGGCCGCCAAGCATGGCCGGGTATGACATCGAAGGGGAACTGGACGCGTTCCTCGCCGGGCACGAGCAAGAACTCGTCAGCTTCCGGCGCGACCTGCATGCTCATCCCGAAACTGGCTACCACGAGTACAGGACGACCAGGCGGATAGCTCTCCGGCTGGAGGCGGCGGGTCTACGGCCGTCCATCTTGCCCAAGGGAACCGGCCTGATGGTCGACGTCGGTCCTGGGCGCCCCGGCGAGCCCGTGGTCGCGTTGCGAGCCGACATCGACGCGCTGCCGATCAACGACGAGAAGAACGTGCCGTACCGATCGGTGAGCCGAGGAGCCTGCCATGCGTGCGGCCATGACGTGCACACGGCGGTCCTGCTGGGCACGAGCCTGTTCCTGGCCCGGAAGGCTGCTGCCGGCGCGCTGCCAGGCAGGGTCAGGCTGATCTTCCAGCCCGCCGAAGAGGTGCCGGGGGGAGCACTTGACGTGATGGCGGCAGGCGGCATCGCGTCAGTGGACCGGATCTTCGCACTGCATTGCGACCCGCGCCTGGACGTCGGCAAGGTCGGC
>JASHSO010000517.1 GCA_030038715.1 Streptosporangiaceae bacterium | reverse complement strand
ACACAGGGCGTTTCGGCACGGGGACGAGCGGTCGGCGGCTGCCAATGTCGGCGGCTTTCTCGCCAGCGACGAGGCCGCTTAGTGCACTGTTGAGGCGATCCCGCTGAGCGGCCAGCTTCTGCGCCGCCTAGGGCCTTCCGACGTGGCATAACGCTGCGCAGTCAAACCATCGCTCTTTGCGACCGACGCCTTTTGCCCGCGGCCGGCCGGCCGGAGCCGACCCTTTATAACGAAATGCCGCCGACCTGTCCCGGACCAGTATCTATCCGAACTTCCCGGGTCTAGTGTTTGCTCCGATCGCGTTCTCGACCAGCCGTAAGCCCAGTTTCAGGAGGTAGCGATGCGTTCGCGCAGGCGCACAAGATGGCTCGTGATGGCAACGGTGCCAGCCGCCCTCGTCTTCGGGGCTGTACCAGCGGGGATCGCCGCGGCGTCGACGCCGTCGGCCGGTGCTGGCGGCGGGGCCGACCACGACTATGTCGTCATATTGCGTAACCAGAACTCGCAGTTCGGCGCCAACTCGGCTGCCCGGCAACAAGCCGTCACAGCCGAGCAGGGGCCCGTCCTCAGCCAGGTTCATTCGCTCGGCGGCCGGGAGGTCAGCTCGACCAGCCTGGTGAACGCGGTCGTTGCCAACATGACGGCGTCCAACGCGCAAGCGATAGCCGCCAATCCTGCGGTAGCCGAGGTCGTGCCAAACCAGATCATTCCCGGTCCAACGCTGCCCAACGAGTCGACCGGTACCGCCGGAGCCGATCAGGCGCAGCCCGGCAGCACGCCGGTCTGCAGCACGAACGGCACCGGCACGCCGGCTAAGCCGCAGCTCAACCCCGAGGCGCTCTACAGCGTCAACGGGGTGAACCCGGGTGCCGACGGAGCGGGCGTGAAGGTGGCTCTGCTGGCCGACGGCCTGAACCCGGCCAACCCTGACTTCAAGCGCAACAAGGCGTACGCGTCGGCAGGCTCGCGCGCAGGCTCGGCAGTCGTCACCGAGAAGGACTTCTCCAGCGACGGCACCAGCGCGCCGACCGCGGGCGGCGAGGCGTTCCTTGACGCGAGTTCGATCGCCGCCCAGGCCAACAAGACCTACAACCTGAACGAGTACCTGGCTCCCGATCACCAGATCCCGGGCGGCTGCTACATCAAGATCCGCGGCGTGGCGCCCGGCGCCGATGTGCTGGCTCTCAAGGTGTTCGCGCAGAACAACGACACAACCACCTCGGGATTCCTGCAGGCAATCGACTACGCCGTGTCCCACGGCGCCAAGGTGATCAACGAGTCCTTCGGCTCGAACAACTTCCCCGACCTGGCCAAGGATGTCATCCGCCAGGCCGACGACGCGGCCGTGCGGGCCGGGGTCACGGTCGGAGTTTCCAGTGGTGACGCGGGCCTGACGAGCACGATCGGGTCTCCGGCGAGTGACCCCAACGTCATCAGTGTCGGCGCGACGACCACGTTCCGCGCCTACTCGCAATCCGCCGAGGGCGGCATCAATGCGCCGGGTGTGGACCCGAAGGGACGTTATGTCAGCAACAACATCTCCAGCCTGTCCTCCGGCGGTTACACCCAGGCCGGCCGGACCGTCGACCTGGTCGCGCCCGGCGACCTGAACTGGCTGTTGTGCGACTCCAACACCAATTTGTTCTCGGACTGCACAAACGATGCCGAGACCGCCGGCTCCGACATCCAGCTGACCGGCGGCACCAGCGAATCCTCGCCGCTGACGGCCGGCGCGGCGGCCGACGTGATCCAGGCCTACGCGCAGACCCACCACGGCGTGGACCCCAAGCCGGCCCTCGTCAAGCAGATCCTGATGAGCACGGCTACTGACATCGACGCGCCTGCCACGCAGCAGGGCGCGGGCCTGCTGAACGTGGGGGCGGCCGTCAAGCTCGCCCGCTCGATCGGCGACCCATCGGCCAATGGCGGCCTGCTGCTCAGTCCCGGCCAGGTCAACGTCAGCCAGAAGCCGTTCGCGGCGACCAGCCGCACGATCTCCGTTACCAACACCAGCTCGCACGCCGTGACGGTGTCGCTGTCGACCCGGTCCCTGTCCTCGCAGGTAGGGAGCGAGTCCGGCTCCTTCTGCTTGCAGCCCAGCGCCACGGGATCGGCGTCCTGCCCGGCCAATACCGGTTCGTTCGCGATCTGGAGCGGCGTCACCGAGGTCTACCAGGTCGAGCACTTCACCGTGCCGCACACATCCGGCACGTCTCGGCTGGAGTTCACCGCCGACTATCCGGTGGATAGTCCGGAGCAAACGTCGCTCATGCACGTCGCGCTGTTCGAGCCCAACGGTGCCTACGCTGGCTACTCGCTGCCGCAGGGCCTGGCTGACTACGCGAACGTACAGGTGGCTAACCCGCCGGCCGGAAACTGGACGGCGGTCTTCTTCACCGAGCTGGACGGTGCGACGTCGGGTGGTATCGGCACCAGCGGGACCGTCCAGTGGCAGGCCAACACCCTGCAGTACTCTCGCGGCAGCAGGATCAGCCCGAGCACACTGCATCTAGGCGCCGGGGCGACCGGCACCGCCAGGCTGAAGCTGACGAGCCCGGGGTCCGCGGGCGACACCTCCGAGTCGGTGGTGGTCTCGTCCAGCGGTCGCCGTACCACGATCCCGGTCACGATCAGGACCGTGATACCGACCAGCTCCACTGGCGGGTCCTTCTCTGGCGTCCTCACCGGAGGCAACGGCCGGGCAGGCGCGCAGGCGCAAGCCAACTACTACGTGTTCAACGTGCCGAAGGGTGCCAAGGACCTGCACGCAGAGGTCAACCTGGCCAACGACCCCAACGATGCGGTGACCGGCTATCTCATCGACCCGACCGGCCAGGTTCTCGGCTACTCCACCAACGTGACGCTGAACGCCTCGTTGGAGCCGGAGGGCACGACGTCGGTCGACCTGTACCACGCCCGCCCGGCGGCAGGTAAGTGGACGCTCGCGCTGCAGTGGGCCAACCCGGTCAGCGGCATGGAGCTATCGGAGCCGTTCACCGGCACGATCAGCTTTGCTAAACCGCAGATCACTGGCAACCTGCCGGTCGGCAAGACGCTGACCAGCGGGAACTCCTACACCTACAGCGTGCAGGTTTACAACTCCAGCAATTCGCCGGAGGCCTACTTCGTCGATCCGCGGCTGAACACCAACCAGACGCTGCGGCTGCCCAACGAGAACCCGGGTGTCGAGGCGACGAATATGACCCTGCCGCTCCCGGCGGAGACCCCAACTGGCGGGTATTCGTTCCCCTACTACATCGTCCCCAC